>JAKAVW010000215.1 GCA_021827445.1 Pseudomonadota bacterium | reverse complement strand
CGGCACAGATAAAATTTACTATCAAGTATGTTGCGGGCGCTTCGTAAGGATGTCGCTGGCTTCCGTGCGGAGACACGCACGGAGCTTTCGGACATAAAACATCGACTGGTTCGGGTTGAGGAGCAAATCATTGGTTTGCGCCGCGACATCGTCGGCTGCAGGAAGACACCTACCCTATCGCCAACAAGTGCGCGTCGATGATCTCGGCGCGCGCGTGGAACGCATCGAGCGGCGGTTGGAACTAGCAGACTAGGCAGATTCCCCGCTGCCCACATCAACGTTTCGTTTTCTGGAAAGCTTCCAGCAAGCCATCCTCGAACGCTTTTTGCGTCTGATTCACCGCTTCCCAACCGCCCGTAATGGGGGCCTTCAACAACGATGCGATGGCGCGATGGACCTCCCGATGCAGTCCAAACAAGGGCGAATCTTCCGCAAGACCCAGCCGCCGCATATGCTCATCCATGACGCAACAGGAAGCATCTGCCAATTCATCGCTATTGATCAACTGCGGACTATCGAGGATCACCTTTTTCAAAGCCCCCTGGTCGGATATCTGTTTGGCATAAAGCCCGAGCAGGCTGGTCGGATGCGGTCGATGATAGGATGGATGCCGGGCGAGAAATCCCCGCAATTGCGTCACGGGCATGGGCCTGGCGATGCTATAGCCTTGCAATAACCGGATGCCCATAACCGAAATTGCATCCAGAATGTCGTCGGTTTCGACCCCTTCCACCACCAGGTCCACCCCCAGACCGACCGCCAGATCCCGGATGGCGGCGACAAAATACAAATCCTGGGGCCGCGCCTCCAGGGAGCGGATGAAGCCCTGATCCAGCTTGATCTCGTCAATGGGCAACTCCTTGAGACGCAGCAGTGAGGAGTAAGCGCTGCCCACGTCGTCCAGAGCGAGACGAACGCCCAGTTCCTTGATGTCGTGCAAAACGGATAACGCGGCATTACGCTCCAGGAAATCGCTGCCCTCCAGGATTTCCAGCGTGATTCGGGAGGGATCAATGCCGCCGGCTCCAATGACTCCCGCCAGACAGGGGACGCAGCGGTCGTGGACGGATTCCGGGGCCACGTTAAAGGATACCCAGAGCGACCATCCCAGGGCATCCAGCCCGGCCAGATCGGCCAATGCCTGGGTAAGGACCATCCTGCTGAGGTCGGTAGAGTCTTCGACCGTGATCAGGGGCAGGAACGCATCAGGATAAAGAATTTGCCCATCCTCGTCCCGCAGCCGCGCCAAAGCCTCCACCCCCACGATCTGGTGGGAGTGGGTGTCGAGAATGGGCTGGTAATGGACGACCAGTTCACCATTCCGCAACTGTTTTTGGACGGCGTTCAGCCGCAGCGGCACAGGTTCCCCATAGAGGGTCCAGAAATGCAAGCGATCCGTCTTGTGACTCTTACAGCTATAGAGCGCCTGATCGGCGTAGCGGAGAAGCGTATCCGGATTATTGGTACCCTCGAAAGGATAGAGGGACATCCCGGCACTGAGATCGATCCCGGCTCTGCTGCCATCAGGAAGATCAATAGGTTGCCGGGCCAGATCCCCGACCTTCTCCAGGGCAATGTTGATCTCCTCCATGGAGGTGCAGTCCTCCAGGAGCAAAACGAACTCATCGCCGCCCAGACGGGCCACAAAGTCCGTGCGGCGTACCCCCTCCCGCAAACGCTGGCCGATGGTCTGCAAGACCAGATCCCCGGCTTCGTGGCCATAGGTGTCGTTGATGAGCTTGAAGCCGTCGAGATCCATCATGACGACGCCTAAAAGGTATGCATGACGATCGGCGCGGGCCATGGCCTTTTCCAGTTCCGCATCCAGAGCACGGCGATTGGGCAAACCGGTGAGCGTATCGAAGAGGGCTTGCTGTGTCAGCTCACGCATCAACTGATGGCGCTCCGTCACATCCACACAGGTCCAGAGGATACGTTTCACGCCATCCGGTTCGTCCAGTCGCTGGCCGAAAAGATCCATGTAGACGATTCTTCCACCCATACGGCAGTAAGACACATCCCTGAGTGCTCCGTGACCTTCTTCCAGAACGGTTTGTGCATAGGCATTCACCCGGTCATAGGTTTCTTCTTCTGAAAAAAACTCTCGTATCGAATGGCCTACTACCTCCGCCATGGAAGCGGCCTCGAACACCTCCAGCGTTCGCGCATTGGCCCGTTCGATAATCTGTTCCGGATAGCGCGTCACGTTGATACCAGAAGTTTGTAGATTCAGTAGCACTTCGTTGAAGGCGTTGGCTTCCCGTTCCTTGCGCAAAATATCCAGACGATCCAATCCATAGCCCACATCTTTGGCTAAATCTTCGAGAATCCTTTGGAGATCAGCTTCAAAAATGCTTTCTTCGCCACGGTATACCGCCAGGACAGCCCACAGCTTGCCGCCCCGGTAAATGGGTAGCGATGCGTTCGCCCCCATCCCAAAGGCCTGAGCGCGTTGCGCCCAGGGATTCATATGCGGGTCTTTGGTGAATGACGCGTTATAAACCGGTTGTTGATCGCGCCAGGACTGGCCTGCCGGGCCTTGCCCCTCGGGAGATTCGGCGGACGCCGAGATGCAGATACCCTCCAGGTAGTCCACCGCTCCGGCAGCGGCAAGGTTTTGAAACACGCCATTTTCATCCGGCCGACCAATCCACGCCAGCCGTATATGCGTGTGCTGGACGGCCAGTGCGCAGAGGGATCGCAACAGATCCGCCTCGTTCTCCATGTGGGCGATGGCTTCATTGGCACTGGCAAGAAGTACGCTGAAATGAGTGAGTTGCTGCAGTTGCTGGTGGTGCCTGGATTGCGTGAGTGCTGCACCTACGGATTGAACCATCTGGGCGAGGAGATTTTGCAGGGCGGGAATGAAGTGGTGCCGGGTATCACTTTCGATCACGAGCACGGCAAAGGGATCCAGATTCTCGGATAAGAAGATGGGATAGGCCATAACGCTACGCACACGGCGCAGCGCGGGGATGGTATTCTGGATGTCCGCCATCGCCGGATGTTGTTGGGGATCCAGTGGCCCTAACGATATTTTTTCGCGGAAACAACGCGCCGGGAGCAGATTGCCATAGGGCAAATGGGTGGAATCCAGCGAAATCTTCATCTGCACCAGGGACTTCTGCAGATCAGCATCATCGGCACAGGCAGCGGTGATGCGCATCCACTCCGCATTGGCCCCAGGAAGGGCCACATAGGCACCGATGGCTTTGGTCCTTACGACGATGGTGTCCACCACCAGCCGATACATTGCCTCTGGATCCTGGAGATTGATGAGTGATTGTTGAATATGAAGCGCCGCCTCCTGATATGCATGCAGTTGGCGGATACGGGCATAGGCGATTTGGGTGGCAGTATCCGTGGCTGCGGTGATCAGGAGCAGAAAGAAGGTGAGCAGCAGATAAGGCCATTCGTTCCCCCAGAAGAGATGAGCCAGCATTGCCGCACCCCATTGGGTATGAACAACCCATGGCAAGCCCGGTATGGACGTCGTGATTTCACCAACGGGGCGGGGCAGAAGCGTGCCTGGCGGGACCCAGTGCCCATTCTTCCAGAGGGATATCGTCTTACCATCGGGAAGGCTCAGGACCACCCCCTGGATCATCGGAGGGGTCTGAATACTGCTCATCCTTGACAGGAGAAATGGAGATCCGATGAAACCCAGCACGCGACCTTCGTTATCCCTGAGGCGTTCGCGCAGAGGCAGTATCCAGGCCCGATCCCGCGTGGCAAAAAATGGTGTCCCCAGAAATTGATCCGGATCGTCTTGCAGCGCATGGAACGCCTTGTCCGGGGCAATGGGGCGGGAAGATTGCCTTTGACTCGACCAGACGATGCGCCTGCCGGAAGGGTCCTGAATATTGATGGCGATGATGTCCGGATGCGTTTGGCGAAAAGCCGTAAAAACGGCCAGCGCTTTGACGCCGGGAATCAGCGTTCCAGATCCCTTTTGGAAGAAGGTATCCCGAAGGAACGTCAGATCATGAAAATGGGCATGGATTTGATGCGCCACCCCGTCTGCGACAACATGCCCCGTCTCTACGGCTTTGTCATGCAATACAGCATGGGCGGCATTTCTGGCATTTATCGTATTGGATATAAAAAATCCCACGATCAACAGGGTAATGCCGACAAAAAAAGCGTGGATGGCCCGCTCCGGTCGTTTGGCAACAGCGGACATCAGGCGGATAACAGATCGGCTGATCTTCGTCCAAAAGAATTGGTTGCGAGAGGGCCTACGGATCATGGAACCAAACCCCTACCCCTGATGGACCGTTCTTCTCCAGTTAGGTGATATTGGCGGAAAAAGCAATGCGTCGAGGCTGGCCTCACGGCACATGAGGCTTGAAAATATCGGACTTTAATGTGTTATTTTGTCGGATAACCTCTACCCATGGCTGGCCGGTGGCGTTGCGTCCGGGCGCTCCCGCAGGGGTTTGGGCTGGGATGATCGCGCGAACCTGCGCCTTTACCCATGAGGATTGTCAAGGGGCTTCTTGTAACTAGCCGTTTTATATGGTGCCCAGGGACGGAATCGAACCGCCGACACGAGGATTTTCAGTTTTGTTATATTTCAAAGAGTTATATTGTTGCGAATTGGGCGTGTTCGTGTACACTTGTTCCATCCTGTTATTTTAATTAGATTTATAATGTTTTCCATTGTGCCGCGTTGGCATGGCTACTGTACCGCCAATGTACCATATTTGCACCATGCACTCTTTCCTTCACTGCTTAAACTGAAGACGACACCACCTTCATGTCGACCAAGGACCGTAGGTGTTCGCCCAGCAGCCTGGGAATGTGCCCTCCCGAGATGAGTACCCCAGCCTCCATGTTTTTTTCCATCGCATACCCGGTCAGGTTCGCGCTGGTGATGAAACACACCCTGCCGTCAGCGACGACGACTTTGGCATGGACGCGCCCGTCGGAGAAGGGGGCGGCCTTGTCGCGCCAAGCATAGAGTCTTGCGGTGGGGACCAGCATTCTCATCTTGCCTATTGCGTCACATGTGATGCTGCCACCGTGGTCCTGGGACAGCTCGAGCAGCATGGAGATGATCACCCCGCGATCGCTCGCCGCATTCAGCGCCATCACGATGGTCGACACGTCATAGGCAACAAAGCTGGTGATGAACAGGGTCTGCTCAGCGGCGTTGATGACTTGCAGTAACGCCTGTTCCGTTCGACGAGCTGAGACGAAGGGTGTCGTCGGCCCTGTCCAAACCAGTTCGGTGGATTGTTGATTCGCGGCCTTCGTGAAGACATGGCTGGCGGCGAGCAGCATCAATGTCAGTTCCTCGGCGCTGACAGAGGTGGCTCGCCAAGCATTGATGAGCTGATCCATGACCCCGGCGGCAGCGGGGGTGCCGACCACGCCCGACAGCGCACCGGCTGCTTTGCTGGCGTTGGTCTGGCGAATCCGGGTGGCAATGGCCTGGGCCTTTTCTGGAGAGACCAGACAGACCACGGCTGCGACGGCGTCCAAGAGCTTCTCCATGTCACAAGCCCTTGAAGAAAGCCGCGTCGATGCGCTCCAGGGTCGGTACCAGCAATGACCGATCCAAGTAACG
>JAKAVW010000214.1 GCA_021827445.1 Pseudomonadota bacterium | reverse complement strand
GCCTTTTCAAAGAACCGCTCTCCGACAATCCGCGTCCCCGAACCCGACTCCCGCATAATGAAGGGATAAGCCGCCACAGCTTGCAGAGTAATCGCCTTGATCTTAGCCAAGGGATGATCAGGCGCGGCGATGACCACCAACGGGTTCTCCAGAAAGGCCGTAGCCTCCAGCAACAAACCCGATGGTGGCCGCCCCATGATAGCGACATCCACTTCGTTCTCTGCCAACTGACGCAGCAACGTCTCCCGATTGGTGACATCCATGCTGAAGGTCACCTGCGGGTGCAATTTACTGAACGCCGCCAGCAGATAGGGCGCGATATACGCCCCGGTGGTCGCCACGCTGATATGAATATGCCCGCCCGCCAGCCCTTTGAGGTCATTGATCACCTGCACCGCCTCATCCATCTGTTGAATGATAGCGGTACTGTAACGCGCCATTTCCCGTCCTGCTTCGGTGAGATATATCTGCCGTCCCAGTTGTTCAAAGAGGGGCAGCCCGACTTGCTCTTCCATCTGCCGGACCTGCATGGATACGGCGGGTTGGCTCAGGTGGAGCGCTTGCGCCGCGCGCGTAAAACTCTGATGTTTCGCCACGGCGGTAAACACCTGCAACTGGCGAAAAGTGAGATGCATGCTCATGAAGCCTTCCTGCAATGGCGGCAAATGGCTCGATACCTCAGGCCATTATATCAGCATTATCTTATGGTGTGATACCCATACTCATAACCGTTCTGTGCAGACATTCAGCAAATCCATAAAATCCCAGCCGGAAGCAGAGCCGGCTGGGAACACGGGACGGCAGCGATTTATATTGGGGACACCGTTTTAATCGACCTATAAATTGCTGCATAGTAACCGGGAATGCACACTCTGGGGATGCACATGCTTCGGCGTTTGGGCAAGAACTTCCAGAACCGGCCTCACTCTCCCGTGGAGCGCCCCGCAGTGGGCTGCGGATCAGACATAGGTGCAGGACCCGCATTGATCAACGGTGCCAACTCCCGCAGCGCCTGCCAGTACACACGGCGCTTGAAGGCAATGATTTCATTCACCGGCATCCAGTAATCCACCCAACGCCAGTCCTCAAACTCCGGCTGCTGGGTGCGCAGATTGATTTCCGCCTCTTCGCCTTCAAAACGGAGTAAAAACCAGATCTGCTTCTGCCCACGATAACGGCGGCGCGAGGCGCGATGACGGGCACAGGGCACTTCATAGCGCAGCCAGCCCCGCGTCCTGCCGAGGATGCAGACCTTGGCGGTCCCCACCTCTTCTTCCAGTTCACGAAACATCGCCTGCTCCGGCGTTTCCGCATAATCGATGCCGCCCTGGGGGAACTGCCAGGCATTTTCACCCCGGCGTTTGGCCCATAACACCTGATTGTGTTCGTTACAAATGATCATGCCCACATTGGGGCGATAGCCGTCCGCGTCTATCATGTTCATCGTCTCTGCCGATGCCTTTATGCCCATAATATAACACGCAGACGCGCCAGCGTCAGTCCACCCCGGTTTCCGGGGCTATTCAGACCATATGGAACAGCTCCAGCGGATAACGTTGGCCCGCCTGATAATCCGCCATACAGCGCTGGACCATGACGCTGCGCATATCCTCCCGGCGCGCTGCCACTTCCTCCGGGGTCAGCCAGACCGGGCCGATGATACCCTCATCCAAGGTCCGGTTCGAATCCCGGGGGCCAAGGCGGCCGCCAAAAGCAAAGCGCAGATAAGTCAGGTTTTTCTCAGGATATTCCCAGTGATAAACGCCTGTCAGATATTCCGGATGGAAGGCGTAGCCCGTTTCTTCCAGGGTCTCGCGGACAACCGCATTCAACAGCGTTTCACCGGGGTCCCAGTGGCCGGCAGGCTGATTGAAGCAGCGCCGCCCCTCCACCACTTCTTCCACGAGCAGAAAACGGCCGTTCTCCTCTGCGACAGCCGCTACCGTCACATGCGGCGTCCAGATCATGGGATTTTCTCCATCGTACGCTCTGCTTCCATGAGCTCACGCCACTGACCGGGAGGCAGATCGTCCAGCACAAAAGGGCCGAAGGCCTCCCGATGCAGGGTCAGTACCAGATTATCCAGAGCGACAAACATCCGGCGGACCTCGTGGTAACGCCCCTCCGTCAGGGTCAGCAGCACCTCGCGATCTGTCAGGCGTTGCAACACTGCAGGGCGACAGGGTACGTCTTCACCTTCCAACATCAGGGTTCCCGCAGCCAAAATATCCGCCGCATCGCCCCGCAACGGCTCCTGCAGAGTCACCCGATACATCCGGGGAATGGCACGGCGGGGACTCGTCCAATGGTGCAGCCAGTCGCCGTCATCGGTGAGCAGTAGGACGCCGCTAGTCTCCCGGTCAAGACGACCGACACTGCTCAGCGATGGTCGCCGATAGCGCCAGCGCAAGGGAAAATCCTGATAAATAGCGCGCGGATCATCGTGAGCGCAGACCTTGCCCAAGGGTTTGTGATAGAGCAGATAGAGGGCATGGGGGTGATCAACGGGCTCTTCATCCACCCAGACCTGCGCCGCCTCCACTTTGGCAGAGGCTTTGCGCAGCGGTTCCCCGGCCACTTGCACCCGTCCTTCGCGCAACAGATCACGGACTTCGGAGCGGCTGCAATACCCCAGGCGGGACAGTAAATGATCCATACGTTCGGCAGATTTTTGCATAAAGTGCAGTTTAGCCTGTGGAGCAGGCTGACGAGAAGCCTTAAACTCCCACGATAATGCCAAAATCACACATGGCGGAGCGCATCATGGCGACTGAATATATCCTCCCCCCGGAATGGGCCACGCAACGAGCGGTACAACTCACCTGGCCGCACCCCGATAGCGACTGGGCGCCGCGACTGAATGCGGTGCTATCGGTATTTGCCAGGATTGCCCGTGAAATCAGCTTCCGCGAAGACGTACTCATTGCCTGCCATGACGCGGCCAGCGTCGAGGCCTGTAGGAAACATCTGCACCGTGCCGGGGCCGAACTCGCGCGCTGTCATCTCCACACCGTCCCCAGCAATGACTCCTGGACCCGCGATCACGGTCCCATCACCCTGCAAAACCCTGCTGGTCAGAGCAAACTGATGGACTTCTCCTTCAATGCCTGGGGTCTCAAATTCCGCGCCGACCTGGATAATCAAATTACCCGCCAGCTGCATGCCCAAGGGGCTTACGGAAACGCAGCACTGGAGATTTCCGGGATGGTTCTGGAGGGCGGCAGTATCGAAGTGGACGGCGCCGGCACCCTGCTGACTACCAGTGCCTGTCTGCTCTCGCCCAACCGCAATCCGCAATGGTCCACGGCGCAAATCGAAGACGCCCTCCGTACCCAGCTCGGCGTAGAACGCATTCTCTGGCTGCATAGCGGCCATCTGGAAGGCGACGACACCGATGCCCACATCGACACCCTCGCCCGCTTCTGCAACCCCCACACCATCGCCTACCAGAGTTGTGACGACCCCGACGATAGCCACTTCGCTCCGCTCCAGCAGATGGCCGCTGAACTCAGCGCTTTCCGCAACCGCAATGGCGAACCTTATCACCTGATTCCTCTGCCTTGGGCACAAGCGCAGTTTGACGACGAGGGCAACCGCCTCCCCCTGACCTATGCCAACTTTCTCATCCTCAACGCCGCCGTCCTGCTGCCCACGTACGACGACCCCGCCGACCACATCGCGCAAGAGCGTCTGCAACGCGCCTTTCCTGACCGGGAAGTAATCCCGGCCCCCTGCATCGAACTAGCCCGTCAGCACGGCAGTCTGCATTGCGTCACCATGCAGTTGCCGCGTTAAGGCTAATACTGTGCCAACACCCGGGATCGTAAAAACGGCGCAACGGTATTCAGGTGTGGCCACCGTAAAACCCTTGCCACCGCAGCCGTAGAAGTTAGGAAGGTACCGTCCCCGAAATGACTACCATGCCGCCCCAGGGCAGCGTGTGGGGCAGCAACCGTTCCAGCGTCCGTGCCACCCGGTTCCCGGCAGGCAGAAATATGGCGGAATGCACAGCCAGTCGGCGGACCGGCAAAGCGGAGAAAAAATCGAGCAACTCGTCGGGACGATGCCAGCGCGCCCCATGGTAGGCTCCATTCCCACCACCCTGCCCCTTCTGCGCGTAGAGCAGGCTTGCCCGGTTGAGCCAGCCGATGGCGAAACGCTGGCGCGCCACCCGCACGATCTCGGCCACGGCCTGCCGCTCATCATCCACAAAACACAGGGCCGCGACCGAGACCGCATGATCGAAACTGCGGTCCGGAAAAGGCAGGGAGCGGGCGTCTCCGGCTACCCAGCGGATCGCGGGAGGGCCCTTGGCGCTGGCGAAGGCAAGCCAGTCCGGGCTGGGATCAAGGCCGGTGGCGCGGAGGCCTTCCCCGGCAAAGCGGCGGGTAAACCACCCGGTACCACAGCCCACATCCAGGAGCGTATCCCCCGGCCGCGCCTGCAGGCGCCTGGAAAGCAGGCGAAACTCCGCCGTGCCGATCCAGTGCCCCCGAGGGGTGTCATACCAGGCGTCATAGGTGGCGGCGTCCATCAGCCTGCCACCCCGTCGATCTCCGCCCCAATAGTGAAGCGGCCCAGACGCGCCACCAGTGGGTCTACCGGGATGGCGGGATTGCAGTCGAGGTGGACCGGTAAATCGTTCATATTTGAAAGTATGGAAGGATCCCGAGTGCCTTGCAATTGACAATAGATCAGCGGCACTCTTTTTCCTCGACTCGAACGGATTCCGATGCAGCATCTCCTGTTGTGATACACTCAGGCGTCGTTAACGCAAGATGTCACAGACTGCTGGGTGCGGGAAGTATATTCCTCACCACACCATTATTTAGTTACACTACCGATAATCAGGCAATCCGATGGCTAAAAAAGTACTCGATGTGCAGAATTCCGACGACCACGTCGCTACGATGGATGGCATCACCGAGCTCCGCCGTCAAGAGTCGCTGATTAAAACCGGGGCACTGCAGAACGCGATATTCAACAGCGCCAACTTCTCGAGCATTGCCACCGACGAGAAGGGCGTTATTCAATTGTTCAACGTTGGCGCTGAGCGCATGCTGGGCTACGCGGCTGCCGAAGTGGTGAACAAGGTCACCCCGGCCGATATTTCCGATCCGCAAGAACTGATCGCGCGCTCCATCGCGTTGGAGCTCGAATTCACAACCGCCATTGCCCCAGGCTTCGAGGCGTTGGTGTTCAAGGCCTCGCGCGGGATAGAGGACATCTACGAGCTGACCTACATCCGCAAGGACAGCAGCCGCTTTCCGGCGGTGGTGTCGGTCACGGCGCTGCGCAACGATCAAGAAGGAATCATCGGCTATCTGTTGATCGGCACCGATAATACCGCGCGCAAACAGGTGGAAGACAAACTGCGGTGGGCGGAGGAAAGCTTTCGCTTGATGGTCGAGAGTGTGACCGACTACGCCATTGTCATGCTTGATCCGGAGGGGCGCGTGGTAAGCTGGAATGCCGGTGCGGAGCGGATCCAGGGCTATCATGCGGAAGAGATCGTCGGGCAGCATTTCTCGCGATTTTACCTTGAGGAAGATGTCGTCAACGGCAAAGCGCAGAGCGACCTGGAAGGGGTAAGAGCCAACGACAGT
>JAKAVW010000213.1 GCA_021827445.1 Pseudomonadota bacterium | reverse complement strand
AATACCGGATGGAGTTTTGTATACAGAACGCCGCCTATTTATCGCCTTCCTCGATGACCAGGCTAGCCATCACATCACCCTATGGCTACGCACTTGCCGATGCTTATTCAGAACTGATCATTGATCTGAAAGCCATTATTGATCATATATATCGTGACAATATTGAGCATATTCGATGCCAAGCCAGAATTTTCGCGGGTGCGTGGAGGTGAAAAACGAGGTGACCATGCATAATCATTTTGTTCAGCGGCGTGGTGCGCCATTATGGCGGTTGTTGATCGCTCTGTTGGGGGGCATGCATACGATGCACCTTTCCGGGTTGTCGTCAAAGGCGACAGCGCCATGACCCCCGTCGACATCGCCATACACCGAGAAAGGGCAAAATCTGGCGTGGAGAAGAAGGGTGAACGAACCATACGTTCATTTAGGCAGCAATATGACGCATTGTGGGGTATGCTCAGGGTCCTATCATCTGGGCAAAAAAGCAAAGGCGGTGGTGAATGACGGTATCGGCGGTTCTACTGTTGGCAGTGTTATCCTCATGGATATTGCTAGAGTTGTATCTGGAATATTTTTTCCGGTCCCCCATGAATGCGAACAAACAAGACGGTGGATCTTCAAAAATATTCAACGTCGTGATTTTTTCCAGTGTCGGAAGCTGGGCTTGTATGGTAGCGGCAGAAGTCCGCCATGAGCCACATATTGCCCTATATCTGCCGCGGGTGGGTTGTTCGTTGCTGATGGCGGGATTGCTGCTGAGATCGTATGCGGTTCTGACGTTAAGGAGATATTTCACTGTGGATCTGGCTATCCAACCCGGACATCGACTGATCCGGCACGGACCGTACCGCATGGTGCGCCATCCTTCCTACACGGGAGCACTCCTGTGTTTTTCCGGGTTGGCATTATCGTTTGGTTACTGGGCCACAGCGATCATGATCATTCTTCCCGTCATTTCGATCTATCTCTGGAGAATCGCCAAAGAAGAACACATACTGACGGATGCGTTCGGACCCGCTTATCAAGAATACCGTTATCACACATACCGGCTCATTCCAGGGATCATTTAACTGGTTCACCGGTTTGTGCCGCTGCAGACGAATCTCTGACCTCATAAGGAAGCGATACGCTTGTCCATTCCACGGATATACCTCTTTCGGAACGCCGCTTACAAAAGTGGTATGTCAAATCCAAGCAGTAATGAAGCTAAATATTTTGTTGCTGAGCAAAGAAAGCGCATTGCATGACACCTTTTTGGTAGTCTGAGACCATTATCTTGTTGCGGTGTATGATTATCATTCCTTCGTCGGTGATTTTCATTCAATGATAGGAGCGGCCTCATTTACCCGAGAGAAAGATAATGCTGCCTAAATGGAAGCTATCATGAATATGTCATTCCGAATCCTTGTTCTTACCATTTTGGTGTTAATTGGTATGGCTGGAAATAGTCTATTGGCTCGCGCAGCCCTTGGTGGGCATTTGATAGGCCCTTTACCATTTACTGTAATTCGCCTGGTTAGTGGTTTTATCATGCTGTTACTTCTGGCATTGATCGCCCGGGTGCGTCCTCGCCTATCCCACATATTAATGCCAGTTATGCTGTTGCTCTATGCGCTCGCATTTGCATATGGATATTTGCAGCTCGGGGCAGCTACTGGCACGCTATTCCTGTTTTTTGCCATTCAGGCCACCATATTGTGTTGGGAGATTTTTAAGGGTTATCGACTCTCTGCCTGGCAATGGCTAGGGAGCGGTCTTTCCTTGTGGGGTCTTTGGATTTTAGTTGGAGGAATTAGCAACCTACCAGATATTATCGGAATAGTTCTGATGATTATTGCCGGTATATCTTGGGGATTATACTCAATGTTGGGTAAAAAAATAACTGACTCACTGGCCGTCACCACTGCCAATTTCGTTTGGTCAGGCTTGGCTGTACTCATTATTTTCGCCGTCGTAGATATATTTGATCTTGGTGGTCGAGAATCAATATACATTAGCATGCCCGGCTTATACTATGCTTTAGTGGTCGGCGCAATCACTTCTGCGTTGGTGTACGTGGTTTGGTATATGCTGGTACAAGAGCTTTCGGGGGTCACAAGTGCCTCCGTACAAATGGCTGTGCCCGTGGTGGTAATTCTGGGATCCGCTCCTTTGCTTGGTGAACAGATTACCAATCATTTGTTAATAGGCGGAGCGATTATGATATCTGGCTTCTTCTTTGTTACCCTGACGAAGCATTTGCGAAAGCATTAACATGTGCCCATGATAGTAAGCCTATTGTAGTGTTTTTGCCGATCAATATGATGTTAAATTTTTCACAGAATACTTTAATTGGCCCCGTTAAAATGGCCAGACACCCTACCTCCAATATTGCAGGGGCCAGCAACATGAGCCCCCTCTCGTTCCGAGCGGTGTTATATCTGAATCCCCACGGGAATCTCTCTGGAGGTTGGGGCGCATAACGCATAGGTAGCGTGTCGTATATGGGTGCATGGGTGCATGGGGTGCCAGCCCGTACTTTTTTCTTTACGATCATCCGAGCTAACATGATTTTGACATTCGTGTTTGCCATACCTCCTCTTGGATTCCCGACACCGACACCGCGATCAAGCCGATCCTCGGACATCAGGTGGGTCACCATGCTGATCTCGTAGCCGTTGTTCCACACCTAGTCTGCGAGCGTTTGCTTATGCTGCGATCTGTGGTATTTGGCACAGGAGAAATTAGTGCTACTATGTTGGGGCCGTTTGCGCTATACCATCTACGTCAGCTGCTGACGCTGTCATCTCGTGAAACCTACGTAAGGAGAGTTTAAAACATGTTGGATATTAACAAGATTAAGCCTGCTGCCCGGATCATCCTCGTTGCCAGTGCCATCGCGCTTGCCTCAGCGTGTGCCAAAAAGGAAGACACCACTGCTGCTTCTGCCAGCAGTGCCACCACCACCACCGAATCTGCTGCCCCGGCGACGACCACCACGGACAGCAGCAGTGCTACTATGCCGATGGAATCTGCTGCGCCTGACGCCAGTACCGCCAGCAGCGATTCTTCTGATGCGGCTTCTGGTACGAGTTCGGATTCTTCTACGGACTAAATTCACTACTTGGGTAGTTCAAAACTAGAACACTTTATGAAGGCATGACGAATGTCAGAAATTTTAGTCTAGTCATACATCATCTCGTGCTCGCCAGAGTCCACTACCGCGTCGAGTGACAGTTCGACTACGCGCAGTGGCCAGGGTTCTGGATTACCCATAGTGATGACAACACGGGAGCCACTACCGCGTCGTCGGGTTTCGTCACACAGGGGGACGTTTTGTTGAAGTAGCAGCGACTACTCCTGTCACGATGAAACACCAGATTAGATGGCCGAAGCGGGGTTTTTGGCAGAGGCGGAGGGTTGTTTGCCTGCCAGCAAGTCACTGCCAGAATGAGTGGCAAAATGTTGAGCTACACTAAGAGCGCGGCATGTCCGGCATGTGGGAGTCCGTATCGCAGCAGTGCTTACCCCGACGGAAACCGAAAAGTCGGTTTCATGGGTGTTGGTACAGAAAAAGCCCGTCATACCCCAAAAAACTGCTTAATGGGTTTTTTGAGCCATTTAGACCCCCGCGTTGCGGGGGTTTTTTATATCCGGATGAATCTTGAGAGAAAAATTTAAAACATTCAGATGGATTGTCAGCACCTATTATGCGGAAGGATTGCCATATTCGCTGGTGCAGCAGGTCTCCGTGCAGTTTTTTACTTATGCCGGGGCCAGTTTGCAGGTCATTGGACTGCTCTCTTTTTTTGGTCTGCCCTGGAACCTCAAGCTATTCTGGAGCCCGTTAATCGACCTTTTTGCCAACAAAAAGCGTTGGCTGGTGGTGATGGAAATCATCTTGGGTGCCGTGGCAGCTTTGCTGGTTTGGCCCGCGCAACACCTGGATCTGGATCTTGCCGCTAAAATCTTTGTGTTAATGGCCTTTATGTCTGCCACCCATGACATGTCCGTAGATGGTTATTATATTCAGATACTTAATTCGTCCGATCAAGCTGCATTTTCCGGACTGCGGGTCGCCGCCTATCGGGTAGCCATGTTGGTAGGAAATGGTGCCCTCGTTATCCTCGCTGGATGGGCGTCCTGGACCATTTGTTTTTTAACCGCAGCAGCGATGATGTGGGGATTGGCAGCTTTTCATCAGCGCGTACTTCCACCACCAGTGGCTACGAGCCATCAGGGGCAACGCTGGCGCGCAGTGCGCGAAGCCTTTTCGACCTATATGCAGCAACCAGGAATTGTTTGGGCCATAGCCTTTATCCTGCTTTTTCGTGCTGGTGACGCCATGATGTTTGCAATGGTGACACCATTCCTTAATCATTTGGGTTATGGCTTGGTAGCACGTGGCATTCTCACCGGCACGGTAGGCACCGTGACGGGTATTGGGGGTGCATTGCTGGGGGGCATCATCATCTCTCGAAGAGGATTACGCCGCGCTCTATTTCCACTGACTTTTATCCAGTCTCTGGCGATACCTGCCTATGCGTGGCTGGCCTGGGCGATGCCCTCTGTCTGGTGGGTCGGCATTACGGTGGCCTTTGAGCAGGTGGCGGCTGGTCTCGGCACCGCCGTTTTGATGGTTTTTCTTATGCAGCGCTGCCAGGGCAGCTATCAGGCGACGCACTTCGCTATTGGCTCCGCCCTGATGTCTGTGGCAGCCACCGTCGTCGGTGGGTTTAGCGGCTTTCTTGCGGCACGGGTGGGATTTGTGGAATTCTTTCTACTGGCATTTGCTGCGGCACTGCCCAGTTTGTGGTTAGCGCTGCGTATGCCCATGGCCTTGTTTAAAGATTACCAAGAATCCCCATATAAGGAGGAGGGGTCAAACTGAGTATTAGCCTTTTTGCCCAGACGGTTGACGGGCTAACAGCCGCTTTTCAGGTCTTTAGAGACGACCCCATGGTGATTTCCCCATGATTCGCGCAATGTCGCGTGTTGGCACCTTGGTTGCTGCCAGGTGTTTAGCCTCCTTGATAGCGGATTGTCGGCGGTCGCGGTTTTGCCTTGATTTTTGTTTTCGGATTATATCGTTAGCGGTGTAGTAGCTGCATTTGCAGAGTTTTGCAGTCGCGCTGACGTTGTGGGTGTCGTTCCAGGTCTGGATGATTTTTGTCTGTAGGTCTTCCCAGTGCGTGGATGCTGCCGGTGCTTCTGCGGTTTTTTGTTCCAGGTAGGCTTTCCATTGGTTCTGGCCGTGGACTTCGCGCCAGGGTATATTGCTTGACTCTGATGCTTTGGTTTCGCTCCATGTTGGGCTTTCTCGTTTAACATAAGGAATTTCTGTAGGTAGTCAAAGATTGCGCCCAGCCAATGTACCAGTTTCGCATAATACTTATTATGTAAAATCAATCTGGGCAAAGCTGAAAAACAACTATGCAGCCAGACCTGCCCACCACACAGAAACCTAGCCCATGCCGCGACCGCATGAGTACATACGCATCCACGAATACGGGAACCTGATCGAGATCACCATAAGCCTGCCCTGGGAATATATACGACCAGGCCGACGACCCCAGAAAGAACACATCCCCCCAGAAGAACTTGAACAAATCCGCCGAAACAACCAGAAAATCATGCACGACACCATCATGGACGCAGTCAATGCCTGCAACGGCGACATCAAGGCGGCAGCCAAGAAAAGCCGCTACACC
>JAKAVW010000212.1 GCA_021827445.1 Pseudomonadota bacterium | reverse complement strand
GTCACTGTTTTCCTGGATGCCAACATCCTGTTTTCTGCTGCTCTCGGTGGCGAAGCCTTTGCGATGCTCTGGGAATTAGCACAGCAGAGAAAAGTTGTCCTGTGCAGTAGCGCCTATTGCCTCATTGAGGCTCGCCGCAACATTGAGAACAAGCGCCCGTCGGCACTGGCCAACCTCGAAACAAAACTGGCAGACGTGAAGGTCGTTGCTCATGCTGAAAATGTGGCTTTTCCAGTGGACCTGAACGCCAAGGACTTGCCGGTATTGGCCGCAGCTGTGGCGGCAGGCGTGGATGCACTGCTGACCGGAGACGTCCGGCATTTTGGGCCGCTAATGGATCTCCGTGACCTGCCTTTGCGGGTAATGACCTTGCGCGAGTTCCTGCTTCTTGGAAAACCAGCGCACTAATCCGGCTCATACTGTCCGCAAAAACCTGTACGCCCTGATTCTCCGGGCCCAGAAGCGCTTCCAGGTACTGACTGTCGTGCACAGCGGCATCCGTGACCACGTACTGATGAATCAGTTTGTGGCGCTTGTCCACATTAATATGGTTCTTGTATCCGAAGAAACTGCAGCCGTTCTTTTTGGTCCAGCGGGCACCTTGCGGTCGTACAGGTAATAGACGCCGATGTCGAGTTCCCGGCGGGCCGAGTCAATGACTTGCAGGACAGGTGCGGGGCCAGCTTGAGGTTCTATGAACAACATTTTTGCTCCTTCTTTGTTATGCGCTTGCGTAACTGGATCATCCGGTGCGTACTGTTCATGCCGCCCTCCCCGTCCGCCTCAGCAAACTTTCCACCAGCACCGGGAAATCCATCGGATCGTCGATTACCGTCACCCCATGCTCCGGGGCTTCCAAATCTTTGTAGCCGCGATCCAGCAGCACAGACAGCAGAACCGACCCCATGGCCATGCTGGCGGCAGCCCTGCCGGCGGAAGCCGCGTTGGCGTTGGCCGGATGGTCGTCGAGGAACGCCACGGCCCCCAGGTGGTGCAGGACATCCGCCTTGTCGCGGGCAGGCGCGGCATGACCAACACACAGGACACGCTTCGCCGGAATCAGCCCATGTAGCGACCGCGCCCGGTCGGCGTGATGCCGCACATCAATGCTGGTCACCGCCCAGACCGTGCAGCCCAGATCCTCCAGGGCATAGATCAGGTCCGCCGCGTGTACATACAGAGGCAAGCGGGACCACTCGTCATTGTGATAGGCCCGCCATACCGCGTCACATTCCTGCCGGGTCAGACCGTACCGCGTCCATAGCTGGTGATCCTCATGGACTTGCGGAACAACGCGGCCCAACACCTGCTCCGCGCATTGCCGCCAGGTGCGCATCGAAATCGGTCAGAACACCATCCACATCCAACGCGACAATCCGGTTCATGATTCCTCCATCTTCGTATGATGTGCGTGACCGCACCAGAGGCAGGAACGCTCGTCGCCATGTGCAGACCATCGCGTATCATCCCCAATGAAATACATCTTGTGCTCCGGGTCGATCGCGCAACGCCCTATGCGCATGTAGTCCTTCCAGAATTGGGGTACCTCCTGCAGGCCGCACAGGCTCCCCGGCAAATGCGCCCACATTTGCTCCCGTGAGCCATTGCAGAGCACGCCCATAAGCCGCGCGCCGTGCAGCCAACCATCATCCAGTGATCCAATCCACAGGACATGGTCAGCATCGCGGAAGACCCGGCAGATTTTCGCCCATGTGGACCCCCGCCTTTTCAGAAAACGGTGCAGGTTCGGGCTGAATTGCGGCCCGTTGCGGGGGTTGATCACTGCAAGATCAAGACCGTTTTCCACGACATTAACTAAACCATCCGTTTGCTTCTCGATGACGTTTTCCATAACAATCTCCTCCATAGCTAAAAAGACGTCGCTGCAATAATACGTTCAATCAGAAACGGATTTTCGATAAGCCTGCACAACGACCTCGTCAATGCTCTGCCCATTTTGGTGCAACATCATGGCAAAGTTCGCCACATCCACTGGATCGCCCTTTTCCAGGTGTTCCACCAGCAGGTAGGTCAGGTGGGCGGAAGAAGCCGTCTGCCACCCATCACGCCCCTTTTCCTCACGGGAACGACGCATTTTGGCTTTCATCGCTTCGGCAAAAGCATCAATGGCAAGAGCGTCTGGATGTTCGGTTGTTTCTGCCATAATCCGATATTCTAGCTCCCGCACGAGTTCGCTCTTTCTGGCGGTACGCGGATTAACAACATCGTCGGGTAATGATACATGCAATTCCGACGCTGCTTTCTTGATGGCGGTTAACGGTCCATCCGCTTGCTTATCGCTTGCGGGCAGCCCTTCAAAAATCTCTATCGCCTTACTCAACAACGGCTCACGATCTTTCGCTTGCATCACTTGCCTCCTTTGGCCGTTCACGTACCACCCGTAAACACTCCCGCCTTTGCGCGTCCAGAATGGTTTCCAGACGATCCGCCAGCCGTTCCAGGCGACGAGTTTCCTTTTCCGTTGCGCATTTTTTGGCGTAACCCCGTGCGCGCAAAATCAGGGATGCACTTGGTAATACACTGGTCATGGGCACGCTCCTTCTTGCCGGCGCGACAGCAACCGCATCATATCCGCCAGGGACATGGCCTCCAGACTCGATGCATGCGCCCAATCCTGGGTGTACCCGCAATCCGGGCATACCCATCCGTCTTTGGTGGCCAACAGGCAGCCGGTGTCATGTCCGTTATCGTGATGCGGTACCTCACCGCGATGCGGGCACGTATAAGGATGACCGTACAGTTCCCCGCGTTGCAGGCGGTTCAGCGTTTCGATCTGTTCCGCTGTCCAGGGTGCATCGATGAGATTCATCATGTCAGGCCACCCCGCAGGGGATGCACCCCGCAGGGGATGCACCCTGCAAGAGAGAGGTCATCCCAATGCGCGGCATCCACCTCGAAGTATGAGGGCGCGCATTCCGCCAGCCGGTCTTTCCAGACTTGACGCAGGCGCATCGCGCCGTCCAGGTCTTGGCGCAATTCCTCAATGACCACATCCAGCTTGTCGATTTCCTTTTGCATATCCGATCCATTCATGGTGAAATCTCCTTGTACTGAAACCTGCAACCGTCAAGGTAATATTTCCTTCTCAGTCAACCATACACCTTATCGCAAGCGGCAATCGCCAGATCAATAATCCTGTCTTTTTCGATAATGTCGGCCTCAACGATGTTCACTTCTTCACCTTCGATTTCCGCATCACAGCCGCCAGACGTGTCATGATCGAGTACAATAACGCGATCATCGGCGTCCAGACCGTATACACAAGAAACCGAACCATCCCGGATACTAATAACGATGTTGCGTGCCATGTTTGTTCTCCTTTCGAGATAAGTCATACCGGCAATTCTCAATCCACTTCCCTATCATCCACAGGACAGCCGTGCGCATGGCGCGTCCCGCATACCCACCCTTTATCGCAGGTGCTTCGGTATCCGCGTCCCTGCGTAAAAGAGCCAGGATTAGGGCGCGGCCAGTAACAGGGCTTTTTCAGGCAGCCCCGGTCACACACATCGACCGTTTCCTTGAGTTCCTTGTCCCTGGTTTTCATAATTTCTCCAAAATATGAGTAATGCTTACCCATCCCGTTCTGATTCTTCGTGCGCTACGCCACCAAACGCCATAATGTTGTAAAGGTTTTTCAGGTATTCCAGATCATGCGACGCAACCGTGATCCTGGAGAAAATCCTGGACCGGAAAAAACGCTGATCCGTAGGAGAAATCTCTGAAAAAAGCCGTAGTGTTCCCTGCGTGTCCGGAATGGCCAGTCGATCCGCGAAATAGTCTTCGATGGCGGACAAACGCTGCTGCCCGTCGATCACCATGTCGGAGTGCATCGACATGACGCCGTTAACGCTCGCGCCGCCGGTGACGATATAGCTGCCAATATCAATGTTAAACCAGATGGATTGGATGAGCCTGGCCTTCTGCGCGGTGGACCACTTCAGGCCCCGCTGAAACTCCGGGAGGGGAAATCCACACACGAAGCGATCCGCCCAAGGGTATTCCTGGCGGACTTTCCCCTCATCATCCGCGAACCTCAGCCAGATGCTATGGATCTCGCCAATACAGAAAGGACATGACCTGAACGCATATTCGTTCGGAAAATCCATGAAGCGTTGTGGCTTGCTTTCCTGCTCGATTTCCATGCTCGCCTCTGAATCAACTTTTATTCCGTCTACGCTCTTGTTGAGCAAATCGTCAGTGTCCATCAGTTCGTCCTTTGCCGCGCCTTTCCAGTCATCAAGAAAGACTGAACATCCTCATAATGATTTTTCCATCTTGCGAACTTGGCTCGCCCAAAGCATCACCCGAAAATTACTGAGAGAGCCATCTTTCATTATTAGTCTGCCACGATAGTCAACACCGGTTAACCTCAAATTTGCCAACCTCTCAGTGATCTCGTAAACCCGTTTCTCGCCCGCGTAATCTTCCACAACGATGACACGCTCACCCACCTGAAACTCGGCGGTTTTCTCGATGATGGCCGTCCCGCAATCCTTGATCCGCTGATTCGCAGCGCAATCAGACGCCTCCAGCGATTTAATCTCCACTTTCAATTCGTCCACGCTCTTGTTGAGCAAATCGTCCGTAACCATTGTTTACTCCTTTGCCGCGCTCTGTTGCGCGGCCCATTGCCAGCCATTCCGCCACGTATTCCGAAAGGCGCGAGACCAACTCAACCTGCCATCCGGCTTGCGATGATCCTCATAGGGACAATCCGTAATGGACTGTCCATTTTGGTACGCCGCCATCCCTTTCTGAAAAGCTCCGGCCAAAGCGGGAGACATTTTGGATAAACCCTCTGGTAGTTCCATGACGACCTCCCACCATCCAATCCATCCAGACAAACGCTGCCCGCCGCACCCGCTCCACGGCCTCGACGAAAAAAGCTACTTCCGTCCGAGTCCGCTCCGCCACTTCCCGCACCTCACCCGACTCGTGCAGCGCGGCAAACAGGGGACGCGGGCGCTCGGTGATGGCCACCGTCGCCTTTACGGCCAACATCAGCATGAACAGCATCCAGACCATCCTCATCGAATCCTCCCCTTGGCAGGGTGCAACCCTCGCGCAACTGAAACTTTTCACCGTTCCAATGCGCCTCCCAACCCAATTCCTCGGCCATATGCCGTACCACCCGCGTGATCTCCACCAGCGGCAAATCCGCGCCCACGATCTCAATGTGCATGACTGTCTCCAGGCGTTTCCTGCAGGACATCCATCACGCCCTGCAACCGCTGGAGTTTCTTTTCGATCACCACCAACGCATCCAGCAGGTCCAGGGCATAGTCACCCAATAACGGATGATCCGCCGATACCAGGTTCTGCAAATCCTGATGCAGAAAATGCGCGGATTGCGTGGCCTTGATGACCGTTTCCCGGTCTTTATTCGTGTAGCTCATGGGTGTCATCCTCTCGTCCTGTTTTTCACAAACGCCGTCATGGCGAATTCCTTGGCGCTCCGGCATCCACCGTGATGACAAATATCACCCCCTTTTCCCCGTTCACATCCGCAACAACAGATGTCCGGGTCGGCATGGCGATACTTCCATGCCGCAACGATGGTCCAGAACCGGGTGCGTACATCCAACCCCGTTGCAGGTACCCACCGCCGTTCCATGATTTACTCCACCGCCCGCACCGGCGATTCCGCAACCGGCTCCGGCTGCTGCACATATTTCCTCATCACCACCATGCCCATGCGCTCCAGCTCCGCCCCCTGTTCCGGCGATACGCCCCTGGTA
>JAKAVW010000211.1 GCA_021827445.1 Pseudomonadota bacterium | reverse complement strand
ATGTGCGTTAGAGACGTTTTATCTGAAATATAGGAGATTTTCAAATGCCTGAAACACAAGTTGCTGATCTTGTTATAGTCCTTATCGCGGGGCCAGAGAATCCCAAGCGATTGCCATCGGCTTTTTTTCTCGCCGCTACGGCAGCAGCTGCGGAGCAGAATGTGATTATGTACTTTACAGGCCCGGCTACGGAGTTGCTGGGCAAGGGCAAAGCTGAGTCCATCTTTCCAATGCCAGGCGGGAAGAGCGTGGCGGACTTCATGAAGTTGGCTGAAGATAACGGTGTGCGCATTATCGGCTGCTTGCAATCTCTGGAGCTCAACGGCATGACGGCCGATGATCTGAGCAAGCCCATTCCGCTTCTCACCCCCAGCGCAGCGTTACCTTCTTTAGTCGCGGCTGGCCGCGTTCTTACTTGGTAAACCGAAGCGCCCAACCTTTAGGTGATAGGTCTTTTTGTATATAGGGTTAAAGATACTCGCGTCCTGGCCTACTGCTGCCGGGCTCGCGGGCTACAATCTTCGCCATATCCCGAATCCTGCTTATTCATTGACGCATGAGTGCATAAACAGCGGCACGTCTGCTTCCAGTCTCCAGGAGACTAGGGCCGTGGCCAGGGCGACGACGGCTCCTCCAATAGGGGGTCCAGCCGATGCTAAATCCTTTGGGTTGCCAGTTGGCCAAAATCAAGGTACCGAGAAAAATGACGACAGCCAGCGTAAGGGAACCAGCCCGGAGCGGAAACTCTAGTTATCGTCTTGACGGGAGGCGACCAATTGTCAATACTACAAAAGGCATTCGTGGGTAATGGTATGGAATCTCTTCAAGACCCTGAAAAAATCGTGGTTCGCCTGGAATCGCTGGCTTCCCCAGTGCGTCTGGAGGTTTTTCGCCTGCTGGTGGAGCAGGAACCCAAAGGTCTGGTCTCGGGAGAGATTGCCGAACATCTAGGTCAACCTCATAACGGCATTTCCTTCCACCTGAAGAATCTCCAGCATGCCGGACTGATAACCGTACAGCGCGAGGGCCGCTATCAGCGCTACCGTGCGGCAATGCCCGTAGTGCGTGCGTTGGTAGCCTATCTCACGGAAAACTGCTGTCGTGGCACCCAAAGTTGCGCACTACCGGATGGTTTCCTCACTTCTGCCAGCCAAAGAAACGCTTCATGAAAACGCCAGAAATCCTTTTCCTCTGTACCGGCAATTCCTGCCGTTCCATTCTCGCTGAAGTCACCCTCAATGCGCTGGCTGGTGCGGCACTCCATGCCAGCAGTGCCGGAAGCCATCCTGCTGGTTATGTCCATCCTCGTTCCGTCCGTTTGCTCCAGCGTGAAGGTTTTTCTACGGAAGGTTTGAGCAGTAAATCCTGGGATGATCTGAAAATCACTCCCGATATCGTCATTACCGTTTGCGCCAGCGCTGCCGGGGAAACCTGTCCGGTTTATCTCGGCTCAGCGATACGCGCCCATTGGGGCGTCGAGGATCCAGCCAAGGCTACCGGTACAGAAGCACAGATCGAGGCGGCTTTCGATACGGCCTACCAAATCCTGCGTTACCGTATAGAAGCGATACTGCATCTGCCCGTGGCGGAACTGCTGGAAAAAGATCCTGCAAGACTACGTCAGGAATTGGCACGCATCGGCCTTCTGGAGCCCTGAATCGTGAATACGACCAAGCAAAACATGGAAATCGTTCCCGGCCCGCAAGAATTTCACCTCAGCATCCGCGTTGCGGACCTCGCAGAGAGTTCGGTTTTCTATGAGCGTTTTCTGGGTGTCGCGCCCAAACAGCAAACGGCCCGCTTCAGCACATTCATTGCTCCTCACTTGTGTCTGAACCTCGTCCTGTTGGTCAATGACCGGGGCGAAACACTGGACACCTACAGTCTGTATCACCTGGGGCTTGGTGTTCGAGACCGTGCGGCGGTCATCGAAAGCTACCATCGCGCCTGTGCCGCTGGCGCCGAAGTCGTCAAGCCGCCGCGCACCACCTGGCGTGGTACTCCACTCCATGAACTCTGGCTGCGTGACCCTACCGGCTATAATTTGGAGATCTATGCCCGCCTTACGGCAGCGGAGCTTGCCGAAATGCCCACAGATATGGAACCTTGGTACCTGGTGCCGGAGACCGCCCCAGAAAGTTCACAGATTCAGCCGTGCGGATGATTCAGTACAGAGTGGCCACACCGGTACACATCCATCAGAGGCAGTTATGACTATTGCGCCCTGTTATCTGCTTCCTCACCTGCCTGAGCCGCTGACTGGCTTGGCCGATTTCGCTCTTGATCTGCGTTGTTCTTGGAACCATGCAGCCGATGCACTGTGGCGACAGATGTCCCCGGAACTTTGGGAGAATACACGCAATCCCTGGCTGATTCTGCAGGATGTTTCTGAGGAAACCCTCCAGCGGCTTGCGGAAGACCCTCACTTTGTTGCGACCCTTCAAGAAAACATCCAGCATCATCAGGAACGACTCGGAAGGGCCACCTGGTTCGCCGAAAATTATCCTCAACCCCCTTTCCACCAAATTGCTTATTTCAGCATGGAGTTCGGTCTGTCCGAGTCCCTGCCCATCTATTCGGGCGGCCTTGGCATTCTTGCCGGCGACTGCCTGAAAACCGCCAGTGATCTGGGGGTTCCTCTGGTCGGTATCGGCATCCTCTGGCAACATGGCTATTTTCGCCAAGCGCTGGATGACTGCGGCCGCCAGTCTGAGCTCTATCCTCACAATGATCCCACCCAACTGCCGGTGATACCCGTGCGCACGGCTGAAGGAGAATGGTTGCGTCTGGAGCTTCCCTTTCCCGGGCGCAAGATCTTTCTGCGCGCATGGCAGGCCAAAATAGGGCGCATCCCACTCTATCTCCTGGACAGCAACGATCCCCTTAACATCCCCGCCGACCGCGGCATCACCGCCGAGCTTTACGGCGGGGGACCGGAAACCCGTCTACAGCAGGAAATCTGTCTCGGCATCGGCGGCTGGATGCTCTTGCGGAGGTTGGGCATTCAGCCGGAGATCTGCCACCTCAACGAAGGTCATGCCGCCTTCGCTATCCTTGCCCGTGCTTATAGTCATACGCACGATCATGGCACCGACTTTTCCTGTGCGCTGACGGCTACCCGCGCAGGCAATGTCTTTACTACCCATACCCCCGTATCCGCCGGTTTTGACCGATTTTCTCCGGAACTGCTGGGTCGCTATATCGCCTGGGCGCCGGAACATTTCGGAGCCGACACCGACACGATCCTCGCTCTCGGCCGGGAAAATCCCGAAGATTCCGGGGAATCCTTCAATATGGCCTGGCTCGCCATTCACGGTAGCATCATCGTCAACGGCGTCAGCCGCCTGCATGGTAGCGTCAGTCGTCGCCTGTTTCAGCCCCTGTTTCCACGCTGGCCCGAGGACGAAGTGCCGGTCACCCATGTCACCAATGGCGTTCACATGCCCTCCTGGGATTCCGCGCAAGCCGATCGCCTCTGGACGGAGCGCTGCGGCAAAGGGCGCTGGACGGGCAATCTGCAGGATATCGAAACCGATTTTCGAGCCGCTTCCGATCAGGAACTCTGGCAGATGCTGAATGATGCCCGCCAGCAGTTGGTTCACTTCGCGCGGGAACGCCTGCAGCAGCAACTGGCGGCCACCCACGTTTCGGGAGACGCCTGCGAACGGGCAAAGGTCGCGCTCGATCCCAACACGTTGACCATGGGTTTTGCACGCCGCTTCACGGCCTACAAACGCCCTAACCTGCTGTTGAGTGATCCGGACCGGCTCTACCGCCTACTGACCCAGCCTCACTACCCGGTGCAACTGATTATCGCGGGTAAGGCCCATCCCCAGGATGGCGCCGGCAAGGCCATGATTCAGCAGTGGACGCAATTCCTGAAGCAACACCCGGAGTTGGAGAGTCGACTGGTCTTCATCGCGGACTACGACATGCTGGTCGCCGGGCAGCTTGTCCAGGGGGTAGATCTGTGGATCAACACCCCGCGCCGCCCCTGGGAAGCCTGCGGGACCAGCGGCATGAAAGTCCTCGTCAACGGCGGCCTGAATCTCTCCGAACTGGACGGCTGGTGGGCCGAGGCCTATGCGTCGGAGCTGGGATGGGCACTGGGCGATCGCAACGAACATGACGCGAACCCCGACTGGGATCGGCAGGAGGCGGAGTCGCTTTACCGTCTTTTAGAGGAGGAAGTAATTCCGCTATTTTATCATCAACGCGACACCAACGGCTGCCCCTGCGGCTGGGTAGCCAAAATACGCGAAAGCATGGGTCGGCTCACTCCGCAGTTCAGCAGCAATCGCATGCTGCAGGACTATGTGACCACCCTCTATGTGCCCGCCAGCCAACTGCTTGCTGCCCGCCAGGATCGCGCTGTCCCCGAAGACATTTGTCGATGGCAGAAAGATATTGCCAGTCATTGGAAGAGCCTCCATTTTGGCGAACTGACGGTACGGTCTGAAGGGGAAGTGCATCATTTTGGGATCCCCGTATATCTTGATGACCTGAATGCAGACTCCATCGCCGTACAACTCTATGCGAATGGCGGGGACGGGAACGATCCCATGGTGGTTCCCATGATTCGGGGCAATGCCCTGAGCGGGGGGATCAACAGTTACTATTATGCGTGTGACATTCCCGCCGATCGTCCTGCAGAAGGTTTTACGCCGCGCATCGTGCCGCGGCATGAAGCCTGCTTGGTTCCTTTGGAAAGTCATAGCATACTTTGGTACCGGTGATGGGTGCGCACTCATGGGGCGCGGAAGGTTGGGGCGTTCAGGATATTTTCCTGGATAAGGAATGCCAGACCCGAAAGATTTCTCCTGAAAACAGGGGCGAGGTTTCACGGACGGTTCTTGCCTGGGTGTGCGCTGGGGGGCTTACTTATTATGTTATGTTAATATCCTTTAGTAAGGATATCCGCTAAGGAGGCTCCATGGATCTGCCGACCGCCACACAGCATCAGGTCAACAATGGACTTCCCGATGCTAACCAGGAAACCGGCATCCCCCAGCGTGACCATGCCGTCCTGGATTTCACCACGCACACTGGAAGCCATCTGGAACTCCACGTGCCGCAATCTCTTTTCGATGCGCTCTGTGCATGTCTGGGCAATGCCTACAAGGCCGGATGCTGGGTTGCCGCGCGCTGCAGCGAAGTGGATAGCCTTTCCCGGCAATCCATGGAACGCTATGTGAACATGATGACGTGCGACAAGCTCGGCCTGGAACGCGGTTCGAGCCAGATTTTGCGAATCACGGTATCGTCCATAACGGCTCCTGAGCCCAGCGCAAAGGATTGACCGTGTTGACGGAGGATAGCGAACCTGATGTTCCAGACGCCCTTGAAGAAATGGCCGAGGTTGGACAAGGCGAAGCCTGCCTCTGGCCCGAGACACTGGAATTCGAAACGATAGCAGAGCCTGCCTGGGAAGCCGGGGCTCCCGATAATTTCGACGCCATAAGTCTCTATCTGCAGGAGATCGGCCACAATCCCCTGCTCACGGCGGAGGAGGAAGTCTCCTTGGGCTTCAAAGTACAACAGGGCGATCTCACGGCACGCAATCGTCTGGTCGAATGCAACCTCCGTCTCGTTGTCCGCATTGCGCGCCGCTACCAGCAGCACACCCTCCCACTCATCGATCTCATTGAAGAGGGGAATCTCGGGTTGCTACGTGCCGCAGAGCTTTTTGATCCGGCGCGGGGATTTCGTTTCTCCATCTACGCCACCTGGTGGATTCGCGAGGGTATTGATCGTGCCATTATAAACCA
>JAKAVW010000210.1 GCA_021827445.1 Pseudomonadota bacterium | reverse complement strand
ATTTGGCTGGTGACAAGCTCTTTATTGATTATGCCGGCCCCACGGTGCCAGTCATTGACCCCGGCACCGGCGAGATTCGCCAGGCCCAGATCTTTGTAGCGGTGCTGGGGGCATCCAGCTATACCTATTGCGAAGCCGCATGGAGCCAGAGCCTCAGCGACTTCCTGGGGTCCCATGTGCGGGCGCTACGGTATTTTGGCGGAGCCCCCGTACTGCTGGTCCCCGACAACCTCAAAGCAGCCGTTACGAAGGCGTCTCGCTATGAGCCGCAGATCAATCGCAGCTATCAGGATCTGGCCACCCATTACGGGGCCGTAGTGCTTCCGACACGCCCCTATAAACCCAAAGACAAGGAGTCTGCATCAGATTGCACCTTGTTCAGTAGATTGCACAGGGATAAGCCTCGGTGGCACAACATGGTAACGTCCGCTACGTCCCCCCATAATGGACCGTCGTCGCACTTACTTCCAGTCTACAAGCCCGCTGAGATGGGCGTAACACCCACAAATCGTACTTCGCGCATTCTGCCATTTAACGTCTCAGCAACCAGCCCGCTGAGATGGGCGTAACACCGGCAGCAGGACGAATTCGTTGTTGCCCGGTAGGCCGTCTCAGCAACCAGCCCGCTGAGATGGGCGTAACACCAAAATGTCACTGAGCCCATTATTACCGGGGCCGGGTCTCAGCAACCAGCCCGCTGAGATGGGCGTAACACCGAGGATGGCGAGCAGTGGTGCACTCCAGATCTCCGTCTCAGCAACCAGCCCGCTGAGATGGGCGTAACACCTCCCCTGCGCTGTTGATGACGCCGGGAAGGAAGGCGTCTCAGCAACCAGCCCGCTGAGATGGGCGTAACACCAGTACAACTATAACACAATGATACTTCTGCATGAAATGCCCGTTTCCCGCGATACGCTGTTTTATCATCCATTCCAGCCGGATTAAGTCTACCCACGCAACACCTTTTGCAATAGAAACAATGTCTGCGAACCCTCTGCCGTTACTCCGCCACCGCTGGTTCGCGCTTCGCACGGCGGGCCGCCTGCATCTTCTCCAGCCGGGACAACTTGGCTTCCGCCGCCTCGCGTTCTTTTTTGAGCTGCTCCGCCCAGTATTCTTCCACCAGATTTTCGCGCTGCTCAATGACGAGTTGCCATGCCACTGCCGCACCATTCTTTTTACGGTCCAGCACCGCCCCGCAGTCGGCACAATGCAGCACTTGGCCATCTTCCGTATCCGTGTGTATCGCCTCAGATGCACACATCGCGCAAGTCGCGGCAGTCTTTTCACCATTCACATCGAGTATGGCCGTGCCATTTTTCTGGCAAGCCCAGCGGATTGCCGAATCCAGCGTATAAAGACTGACTAACACGCGGCCCGCACGGGCTTTCTTTGCGAACTCCGTCCGTTCTCCGGTAGTTTCATCCATTATCTTCGCAGCCTTCTTGATGTCCGGTTTCTCTATGACTATCGCTTCATATTGGGATGCCCATGTTTTCGCCAGATTACGGTAGAAATCCTTGCGGCGGTTGCGCGCCCGCTGCGCGGTGTGCGTTGCGGCAATCCATAGCATCCGATCCGTCTTGCACCACTCCGCCAGCCATTCCGGGACAAGGTCCCCCAGGCGTTTACGCCATGCGTGAATCCGGCTGGCCGCCATGTGGTTTGCTGGCAGCACTTTCCAATGCGACCAGTAATCCTGCGTGCCCTCGTCCCACTCGGGCGGTAATGGTCCGTCGAATGCCCGGATCTTCGGCGCGATTTCATCACGTGCCTGATCACGTTTTCCCTGAATGCTCGCAGCCCTTTGAATATTCCGCTCGATTTCTGGCGGCAACTGAATGATCTGTGCCAACTCCGGGTCAGCGGCATCAGTGATTCCACACACCCGTCGACCGCTGATGTCGGCGCTCCAGCCCATGTGGACGGCCAGCAATGCCTTGCGGGCATGGTCGGATGTCTGTCGGATTTGTGCCATATTAATGACATACTGCATGTAGTATTTCATCTTGCATCCGGTTCGTTTGCGTACCAGCCGGGCGCTGGCAATGCTGGCATCTTCCGGTAAATCCCGATGCCATTGTATGGTGCCCCTTGCGTAATGCCCCTCGCTTGCGGATCCCAGGCGAAACCAGAAGTGGCCATAGGCCCGTTTTCCAGTGTTCTCTGGCGGTTCCACGCCAATGACGACGCTTTCCCCGGCAAGCATCTTGTCTTTGGGCATGCCACCTTTTTCCGTGAATTGCAGGGTGAGCGCGTCCTGCGTTTTTTCATCTCCCCGAGCAAACTGCGGGGCGCGGCCCAGCTTCATGGACATCTTCCATGCGATAATTGCGCGATTCAGCACGTCTTGCGCGGTAGCCCATCCAAGACCGTCTGCCACAGCTTTGCAGCGGATAGCGTAAGTATCCGTCCCTTTATTGATGCCAATCCGATTGTAAAAGACTTCTTGCAAGGTCTTTTTGTGTTCTTGCCGAACCACTTTCAGAATGACGCCCAGATCTCTCCAGCATTGACGGCGCTCCACCGCTATAGCCTGCAAACACGATTCCTCTTGCTGTTGCGCTCTGGCCTCTTTGAAAGCCGCGTTGAGGGCCTCGATGTGGTCGGCTATCGCGCGGCCTTCAGGCCCGGCCTTCTCCATTTGGAAGGACTGTGCGGCGTCATGCACCGAACGTATGGCCGCCATCATTTCGTTGTATGTTCTGCGCGCCAGATTTATTTGATGATCGACGTGCTGGATACAATCGGATTCCAGCCGAACCCCGTATTCATAGGTTATCGTTGACATGATGGCTTCTCTCCTTTATCTATTGGCCGTCGCCCAGTCGTGTGCGAATTATTTCTTCAGTTGTAACTGTTCACCAGGGGTACATTTACCCTGTGGCAAGCTGCTGGGTTTCCCCCTGAAAAGACTGAATCAAAGCGTGCAGAAGATCGACGCCCTGCTTGCGTAGGGTTTCCAGATAGGATCGAATCGTGCAGAAGGCTGCTGCCCCATCAAAGGTTCGGAAGCAGCCGGAGATCTTTTGTTTAACCTTGGGCATCCGCACCGCCTGTTCTGCGATGTTGTTGGTGAAGGGCACCTCTGGATCCGAGAGGAAGCGCAGGACATCGTCGCGATGTTCGCGCAGCCGTCGCAGCAGATTGGTCGGCGTAGATTGGCCCCGCTGCGCAGAACCATCCTTGCGCTTCTTGATCGGGTGGACCTTATCGCCTTGGGCCAGTAAAGCGGTGTAGTCCGCGTTGATCTGCACCATCCGGTCATCGGTGAGCGGTCCATCTGCCACTTCCCGGTTGGCGGTAACGAGCAGGTCGATCATGCGCTTCGCCCAGCGTTGGCCGTACAGTTCGTGGACCATCGTCAGCTCCCGCAGGTGATGCGCATTGCACAGGCCGTGGAGGCAGTCATATTTCCGGTAGGGTGCCCAGCCATCATGAATGGCTATCCCTGGAATCTGGGCAGAATGCCGAAAGCATCAAAAGCTTCCTGACCACGGCGGGTATGTATACCCACCCAGGTCAAGTTGGGGGTTGCGGCCGTGTGCAGCCAGTGGAGCTTGCCCGCGACCCGCATCCCGGTTTCATCGAAATGGGCCACGCGGGCGTTCCGACGGCGTCCGCAATCTGCGCGACGGTGGTGGCCAGATTACCGGCTGCGGTGTGAATCATCCTGACTACGGCACCCGGCGACAGGCGACCCCACAGGTATCGCGCATGATCCGGGCGGTACGCAGGATCGGCAGCATGTGGTGCTGGGTGAGATAGACGACGGTGGCTTGTACGCGTGGGCCATATTGCGTGGTAGCCGCGATGGCTTTCGGAAATTCGCTCCGATGTACCTTGCCGCAGGTGCAGCGTACTTCCACGACGCGATGTTCGGTGACTTCAACCTGCTGAGGCGGTATATCGAAGACCTGACGGGCTTCCGATACATGGGCCTCGTCCAGAGTGCTGCCACAGGCATCGCAAGTTGCGGGCAAGGGATGATTGACCACATGATCCGGTTCGGCGACGCGCTCCAGCGCTGAACCTTTGTGGCCTTTTTGCCCGCCCTTGGGGCGCTGTCCCGCCTGACGCAGGGATTTAGGTGCGGGTTTGCGCAGGCCATCAGAGGACGGCGGTTTGCTGGAATTGTGGCTGTCTTTGGCCAGACGGACTTCAAGTGCAGTGATCCGCGACTTCAATTCCGCGTTCTCCGCGAGAAGAAATCGGATCAGATCATCCTTGGCGGCGTGATCCATTGCACTCAGGTCAGACTGATCCATATCGTCCTTGTAGATTGAAATATTGCAGCATTTTACATCAAAACGATCCGTGAAGCACGGGGGGGGTGAACAGTTACCTTCAATTTTACTATATCATGCGGATGATGCGTAATAACTCCAGCTTCCCTATCGGATTCAAGGCTGGTTCTCGTAAAATTTTCCGAGCCGATGAACACCTCATTCTGGGCGATTACGGTTTTGCTATGGTCGTATAGCCGGTGGACCGGCATCAATCGTACCTGGACTCCATGCTGACGGAGGAAGTCCACGTCGCGCGGGCCTGTCCCGTTAAAATTTGCAGGTAAAATGACGTGCGCCTGGACCCCCTTGGCCGCGATGGCATCCAGGGTTTCACGAAATGGCCCCATCTCCTCCGACTCAATCTCTTCGGGTCTGATTCCCCGCAGCTTGCTGCGTGATTTTGTGTATATGATAAACTGGTCGGGTGAGCACCTAATATTCATAAAAGCATCATGTTTCTACCCTTATGTACCACATAGTGTGTCCGGCCAAGTATAGGAAGGCGGTGTTTACAGATGAAGTAGATCAAGTGCATAGGGATGTTTGCTTAGAGAGTGCGAAGCGATATGAGATTGTATTTTTAGAAATATGGGTTGATCGGGATCACGTACATTTTTTGGTGCAGTCGGTACCGATGTATAGTCCGAAGAAGATTGTGCAGATACTGAAGAGCCTAACCGCTCGGGAGGTACTAAAGCGTGTGCCGTCAGTGAAAAAGCAGCTTTGGGGCGGAGAGTTTGACAGATGGCTATTTTATATGCACGGTAGGGAAGCATGGGGATGAAGATGTGATATGTCGTTACGTCAAAAATCAAGGCCAAGAAGAAAACGCCTACAAGCTTCACAAGCAAAAGCGTAACGACGACCAACTGACGCTATGGTAGCGGGGGAATACCCCACAGCAAGCTGCGGGGATTTTTATTAAGCGTTTATTGCCTGTATTTGCTTGCCGATCTCGGCAACTTTTTGGGCGTCCTTAACGACTTCCTTCCAGCGACCATCCTTGATCTCTACAATCATGGTGTACGTAAAATATTCTGCTTTGTCTGTCAGTATTTTTGTTTCATACCTTGGATTGAGTGGCGAATGATCTTCGCGTGCATAGGCAGATAATGGCGCGGTCAAAAGGATCGTCATCATAAATCCCCGTAGGGCAGCATGGCGAAGTCTGATTGTCATGATCTGACTTTCTTTGCATATCTCTTGGTGGGATACTCCCAGTGTCATGGTGAATCCTCCTGTATTGATTCAGATAAATTTAGTAGAGATCCAGTGGATGATATAACTCGATCCCAGTGGCATTTCCCGAGGGGCCGATTTGGCCGGATTACAGGGTTACTCCGTATTTTCATTGTTTGACCGGCGTGATTCTGGTGATGATGTACCCCCCGGCGGTATCTTTTGCGAAATTGAAATTCACCACTTCTCCGGTCTTGTGGCCGTTGAGCATAGCCGTGTTCTGGAGCAGGAAATTCATTGACATACT
>JAKAVW010000209.1 GCA_021827445.1 Pseudomonadota bacterium | reverse complement strand
GCCTCCTGCTCGGCGGCGGCGCGCGAGAGTTGCAGGGAGTCGCCATGGAAGTCGGCATGACGGTAGACTTCTTCGCGCTGATAGTGGTGGCCGAGAATGACCGCACGTTTGCCCAGCGCGGCCTTGGCCCGCCGAATCCGCGCATCCAGCTCCGCTGCGTCACTGCGCCGGAGTCCCTGAACCATCACCGTTTCCACACCCATAACTGACCCTCTCAGGCGCTATTGCGCGTGCATAACTGCTCAATTACGTTACGAAGCCACCATCCGCTCGTCAAGCTGTGCCCGTCTCAGGGATTCTGTACACCGGCGCCGACTCCAGGACGCAGGCGGATGCCCAGCTCCTGAAGTTGCTTGTCGGCCACGGTGCCGGGGGCTTCGGTGAGCAGGCAACCGGCCTTTTGCGTCTTGGGGAAGGCGATCACATCACGGATGGTCTCGGCACCACAGAGGAGCATGACCAGCCGGTCCAGTCCGAAAGCCAGACCGCCATGGGGCGGCGCACCATAATGCAAGGCGTCGAGGAGGAAACCGAATTTGTCCCGCGCCTCTTCCGCACCGATACCGAGGGCGGCGAAGACCTTTTCCTGTACCGCCTCCTGATGGATGCGGATGCTGCCGCCGCCAATCTCGTTGCCATTGAGCACCAGATCGTAGGCCCGCGCCAGGGCGTTGCCGGGATCCTGGCTGAGGGTTTCCAGGTGTTCCGTCTGCGGCGCGGTAAAGGGGTGATGGGTGGAAGTCCAGCGATCTTCCTTGTCGTCATAGTCGAACATCGGGAAATCGGTGATCCAGACCGGGCACCATTCGCCTTCCAGCAGACCCAGATCAGCGGCCAGACGGTTGCGCAGGTTGCCGAGGGCTTCGTTGACGATTTTGGCCGTATCCGCGCCGAAAAAGAGGATATCGCCCGCCGTCGCACCGCAGCGCCGGAGGATTTCCCGCAAGACATTTTCCGGCAGGAACTTGACGATGGGGGATTGCAGACCTTCGTTACCCTGATCCAGGGCATTCACCTTGATCCAGGCCAGACCCTTGGCGCCGTAGATGGCGGTGAACTGGGTGTAGGCATCGATCTGCGCCCGGCTGAGCTGGGCGCCACCGGGTACCCGCAGGCAGGCCACCCGCCCATGCGGACGTTCGGCGGCTTCGCGGAACACTTTGAAGTCCACGGCGCGCATGAGGTCGGTGAGTTCGGTCAGCTCCAGCGGATTGCGCAGATCGGGGCGATCAACGCCGAAGCGGTGCATGGTGTCCCGGTAGGTCATCCGCGGGAAGGGGTCGGGGAGCTGCACCCCCAGCACCTCGGCGAAAAGCCCGCGAATCATCGGCTCGGCAATCCCCATGACGGCCTCTTCATCGACAAAGGAGGCTTCGATATCAATCTGGGTGAACTCCGGCTGACGATCGGCGCGCAAGTCTTCGTCGCGGAAGCACTTGGTGATCTGGTAATAGCGGTCCAGTCCCGCCACCATCAGGAGTTGTTTGAAGAGTTGCGGGCTCTGGGGCAGCGCGAAAAAATGTCCCGGCTGGGTGCGCGAGGGCACCAGATAGTCACGGGCGCCTTCGGGGGTGGAGCGGGTAAGGACGGGTGTTTCCACGTCGATAAAGCCAGCGGCATCCAGGTAGCTGCGCACAAAACGGGTCACCTGATGGCGCAGTCGCAAGCGATTCAGCATTTCCGGGCGGCGCAGATCCAGATAGCGGTATTTGAGCCGCAGATTCTCGGCGATGTCTTCCTCATCCAGCGGGAAAGGGACCGGCTCGGATCGGTTGAGAATGCTGATGCGCGCTGCGGCCAATTCCACTTTGCCACTCGGCATGTGGGGATTCTCGGTGCCCGCGGGACGGGCGCGCAGAACACCTTTCACCTGCAACACGAATTCACTGCGGCACTCATTGGCGGCCGCGAAGGCGTCCACCTGGTCCGGATCGGCGACGACCTGGACCAAGCCTTCGCGATCCCGCAGATCAATAAAAATGACGCCGCCGTGATCGCGCCGCCGTTGCGCCCAGCCGCAGAGGGTGACCGTTTGGCCAATCAAGCCTTCGTGAATGCCGTTACAATAGTGTGTCCGCATGCTGCATCCCGTATGAATCAACAAGAAAAGGGCCACCCGACCGGGAGGCCCGCGCACAATCTAGCCTTGCCGCGCGCGCTACGTCAATGACAGGCGCAGCCCCCAGCGGGACAGGACGGCGCAGCGGCGGCTTCCGGTTTGCTCTCACTGGCTTTGTTGCTGCCCCCCTTGAAATCGGTCTGGTACCAGCCAGAACCCTTCAGGGCGAAGCCGCCGGCGCTGAGTTGCCGCTCCAGTCCCGGTTTGCCGCAGTGGGGGCAGTCGGTCAGACGGGGATCACTCATGCGCTGCTCGGCGCTCAGATGGTGTCCGCAGTCCTTGCATACATACTCGTAAGTTGGCATCGTATTAACTCCGTATTTAGGTTGTAACTTATAAAGATGCCTATTAAATACGTCCTCACGCCGCAATTTTCAAGAGCCTTGCAATGGAACCGACCCGGTAAGGAGGGCGCGGATGCCCATCGGCACTGAACTGCACAGCGCATTGCAGACGCTCATTGCACTGCTCGCCATTCTCAACCCCATTGGCGCCATTCCGATTTTCATTGCCCTGACCGGCGACGAAGATGCGCAACAGCAGATCGCCACGGCCAAGCTGACATCCCGTGCCGTGGCTGTCGTGCTGCTGACCTCCGCCTTTCTCGGTGAATATATTCTGCAATTCTTCGGAATCAGCATCGCCGCCTTTCAGGTGGCTGGCGGCATGGTGCTGATGATGCTGGCCTTTAACATGTTGCAGGCCAAGTCCAGCCGCTATCGGCATACCCCGGAGGAAGCTGCCGAGGGGATGCAGAAAGAGGCTGTTGCCGTCGTACCCTTGGCCATTCCGTTGCTGGCGGGTCCGGGTACCATGATCACCGTGATCATTGCCCATCACAAAAATGCGTCGTGGCTGGCCAGCGGCCTGCTGATCGTCGATATACTGCTGATTGCCGGGGTGGCCTACGCGGCACTGCGTCTGGCGCAACCCTTGTCACGTCGGCTGGGGGTGACTGGCATCAATATTTCTACCCGCATCTTCGGGCTGGTGCTCGCCGCCATTGCTGTGACCTTTATCGCCAACGGTCTGGCGGCCTTATTCCCTGGGCTGGTACACACCGGCACTGCTTGAGCGCGAGGCCTCCGGGTGGGGGGGGGACTCAGGGCGTGACGGCGCTGCCTTTGTCGTCGTCCAGCGCCTTGTTTTCCGCAATAATCATGGCGCGATAATGCCCCAGCATTTGCAGATAGCGCTTGATGCCGGTCAGCCAGAGGGCAGTACCCAAAATCAGGGAGATGTAGCCGATGGTGGACCAGATGTCGGGGCCAAAAAAACGGATGAAGGTCAGCCCGGCAAGGACCAGCGTCAATGATGTCCGGGTGTACGCCAGAAAAGTCCGCTCATTGGCCAATACGGTCCTGTCCAGGGCCAGCCAGTCCCGCAAAATAAATTCGCGTGGATTAAACTTGTGGTAAGGCATGGTGCTCAAATTCAGTTATCCTTCATTTTACTTTGTATATTCACCTTCTGGACATCACTCTTCCGCAGATCAGCCCATTCCGACCGGTAAGGATACGGCAAGCGGCCATGCCAGATAAAGTGCCTGCCCACTTAATATGGACTTCATTGCATTTAATCGGGACCTAAAAAGTAATGTCACGGGGTATGCGGCTTATTCATTTGCGCTACACTAGGGCAAATCCGCCCCGGCGGCCCGGCGGTCTGAACCCCACTCTCTGGATGGAAAATGGCATGGCGCAATACGTTTTTACGATGAACCACCTCAGCAAGATTGTGCCGCCCAAGCGCGCCCTGCTCAAGGATATCTCCTTGTCCTTCTTCCCTGGCGCCAAGATTGGCGTGCTCGGCATGAATGGTGCCGGCAAGTCCACCCTGATAAAGATCATGGCGGGTGTCGACCAGGAATTTGAAGGCGAAGCGCTGCCCATGCCCGGCCTCAAAATGGGTTATCTGTCGCAGGAACCGCAGGTCGATCCGAATAAGACGGTGCGCCAGGTAGTGGAGGAGGGTCTCGGTGAGATCCTCGGCGCGCAGCAGGAACTGGAAGCGGTCTATGCCGCCTACGCCGAGCCCGATGCGGACTTTGACGTTCTCGCCGCCGAGCAGGCACGTCTGGAGGCCATTGTTGCCGCCAGTGATGGTCATCAGGCCGAGCAACAGATGGAAGTGGCTGCCGATGCCCTGCGTCTCGCCCCCTGGGACGCTCTGGTCGGCCCCTTGTCCGGTGGTGAAAAGCGCCGTATTGCCCTCTGCCGCCTGCTCATCAGCCGTCCCGACATGCTCCTCCTCGACGAGCCCACCAACCATCTGGACGCCGAGTCCGTAGACTGGCTGGAGCAGTATCTGCAACGCTTCTCCGGCACCGTGGTCGCCGTCACCCATGATCGTTACTTTCTCGACAACGCCGCCGAGTGGATTCTGGAGCTGGATCGTGGTCATGGCTTCCCTTACAAGGGCAATTACTCCGCCTGGCTGGAGCAGAAGAAAAAGCGCCTGGAACAGGAGGCCCGCACCGAGGTCTCGCGCCTCAAGGCCATGCAACACGAGCTGGAATGGGTGCGGCAGAACGCCAAAGGTGGCCAGAGCAAAAGTAAGGCCCGTATGGCCCGCTTTGAAGAACTGAGTTCCTACGAATATCAGACCCATAATGAAACCCAGGAGATTTTCATCCCGGTGGCGGAACGCCTCGGCAATGAAGTGATTGAATTTCGTGACGTGACCAAGGGGTTCGGCGACAAGCTGCTGTTTGAAAATCTCAGCTTCAAAGTGCCGCCGGGCGCCATTGTCGGCGTTATCGGCCCCAATGGCGCCGGTAAGTCCACCTTTTTCCGCATGATTGTGGGTCAGGAAACGCCGGATAGCGGCGAAGTCGTCCTTGGCTCCACGGTCAAACTGGCCTATGTCGACCAGTCCCGCGACGCACTGGCCGCGAAGAACAACGTCTGGGAAGAGGTCTCCGGTGGGCTGGACATTCTTACCGTCGGCAAGTTTGAGATCCAGTCCCGCGCCTATTGCGGTCGCTTCAACTTCAAGGGAGCCGACCAGCAAAAGCTGGTGGGACAGCTATCGGGCGGTGAGCGCGGTCGCCTGCATCTGGCCAAAACACTGATCGCGGGTGGTAACGTCCTGCTCCTGGATGAACCCTCCAACGACCTCGACGTGGAAACCCTGCGCGCGTTGGAAGACGCCCTGCTGGAATTCGCTGGCAGCATTATGGTCATCTCTCATGACCGCTGGTTCCTGGATCGTATCGCGACGCATATCATCGCTTTTGAAGGCGATGCCCATGTGGAGTTCTTTGCGGGCAATTACCATGAGTATGAAGCCGACAAAAAACGTCGCCTGGGTGAGGAGGGTGCCCGGCCTCATCGTCTGCGTTATAAGCCGATTGTGCGCTAAGGCTTTTTGTTTCGAGTCCCGAAAATGCGGCCCGGTGCCTTGACTTTCACGCAGCATCTCCTTATCTTCTCAGCCCTTAAGAATTATCCGCAGGAAGTGTCTCATGAAGCGTACTTTTCAGCCCAGCGTCGTTCACCGTAAACGGACCCACGGTTTCCGTGCCCGCATGGCCACTAAATCCGGCCGCCTCGTGCTCAAACGCCGTCGAGCCAAGGGCCGTCAGCGTCTCTGCCCGTAAGCCGATGAACCCGGCGCTGGCGCATCCTCATCGTTTTACCCGCGAGGATCGCCTCCGCCAGAAGGTGGCT
>JAKAVW010000208.1 GCA_021827445.1 Pseudomonadota bacterium | reverse complement strand
GGGTCTGTCCCGGCGACCGCGGCGGATTCTCGTCGATGGCAATCAGTCCCCCCCCGGCTGGCAGGTGGAGACGCTGGTGGGCGGCGATGGGCTGGTGGATGCTATCGCCGCCGCGAGTATCCTGGCTAAAGTGGCGAGAGACGAGGAGATGCGCTTACTCGACAGGTATTACCCCCAATACGGATTGGCGCGACATATGGGCTATGGCACCGCGGTGCATCTGGAGGCACTACAGCGCTGGGGGCCATCGGTCCTGCACCGGCGTGGTTTCGGACCTGTGGACCGGGCCTGGGCGGCGCAGCAATGAGCGTGCCGCGCTTTGTCCATTTGCACGTACACTCCGAATATTCCCTGGAGGATGGCATTATTCCGGTGAAGGCGCTGGCCAAGCGCTGTGCGGAGCGGGGCATGCCGGCCGTGGCGATTACCGATCATGGCAATCTCTTTGCCCTGGTCAAATTCTATAACGCGGCCCGGAGTCAGGGGGTCAAACCCCTGATTGGCAGCGAAATCTGGGTGCATGATGCGGCAGACTTGGAGCGGCCTGCCGGTCTGATCCTGCTGTGTATGAATAAAACCGGCTACGGTAATCTCAGCCGCTTGCTCAGTCGGGCTTATCTGGAGGGCAGTCGCCACGGACGTCCACAGATCGACGCGGCGTGGCTGGAAGGTGCGAGTGACGGCCTCATCGCCCTGTCTGCGGCAGGCCAGGGGGAGATCGGACGTGCCCTGCAGCGCAATCCCCAGCAGGCGGAAAGCCGGGCACGGTACTACGCAAAGCTTTTCCCTGAACGTTTTTATCTGGAGGTGCAGCGCAATGGCGAGGCGGGGCAGGAGGCGCTGGTACAGGCCACAGTGGTGCTGGCAGGAAAACTGGATTTACCACTGGTAGCCACCAACAATGCCCACTTTCTGGATGCGGCGGACTTTGCCGCTTTCGATGCGCGGCAGTGTATTTCTGCGGGTTTTACCCTGGACGATCCGCGCCGTCCCCGCCGTTTTACGCCGGAGCATCGCCTGCCGGACCCCGAAGAAATGCGAGAGCGTTTTGCGGACCTGCCGGAAGCTTGCGACAACACCGTCGAAATCGCGCGACGCTGCAATATGGAGTTGGTGCTCGGCCAGTATGCGCTTCCGGACTACCCCATTCCGGCTGGGCAGTCCGTGGATGAATATTTGCATGATGCGGCGCAAAAAGGTCTGCAGGAACGTTTGCAGGAATTGCGTATCATTGGCGACGCCGCGTTGCCTTATCGTGAACGTCTGTTGCGTGAGGTCGGCGTTATTCAGCAGATGGGCTTCCCCGGTTATTTTCTCATCGTCGCGGATTTCATCCAGTGGGCAAAAAATAATGGCGTCCCGGTAGGACCGGGGCGTGGTTCCGGCGCCGGATCGCTGGTGGCCTATGCACTGCGGATCACCGATCTCGATCCTATTGGTAATGGCCTGTTGTTCGAGCGTTTTCTCAACCCAGAGCGTGTTTCCATGCCTGATTTCGATGTGGATTTCTGCATGGACCAGCGCGACCGCGTGATTCAGTATGTGGCCGACAAATACGGTCGCGATCGGGTCGGCCAGATCATCACCTTCGGGACGATGAAGGCGCGGGCGGTGGTACGGGATGTCGGTCGGGTGCTGGGTTTGCCTTACGGCTTTGTCGACCAGTTGGCGAAGTTGGTGCCGGGCGATCTGGGCATGACCCTGGCCAAGGCACTGGAAGAGTCTGAAGAACTGCGCCGCCGCCAGACCGAGGAGGATGATGTCCGCGACCTGCTGGATATTGCCCTGCGTCTGGAGGGCTTGCCACGCCATGCGTCGACCCATGCGGGTGGCGTGGTGATCTCCCCGGAGCCGCTGGCCGACCGCATGCCGCTCTTTACCGACGGCTCCGAAGGGGGGGGGAACGTCACTCAGCTTGATAAAGACGATGTGGAGAAGATGGGACTGGTAAAGTTCGACTTCCTCGGATTGCGTACCCTGACCATCATTGACATGGCGGTCAAACTCATCAATGCCGATGCGGCAGCGGCGGGCCGCGCGCCCGTGAATATTCAGCAATTGCCGTTAGACGATACGGCGACTTTTGCCTTGCTCAAATCCACCGAGACGGCGGCGGTCTTCCAACTGGAGTCGTCGGGCATGCGCGATCTGGTGCGACGTCTGCAGCCGGATACCTTTGAAGACATCGTTGCCCTTGTCGCCCTGTTCCGGCCCGGACCACTGCAATCGGGCATGGTCGATGACTTCATCGCCCGTAAACATGGCAAGGCGCCGGTCACTTTTCTGCATCCCGACCTGGCACCGATTCTCGATGAAACCTACGGGGTGATCGTTTATCAAGAACAGGTCATGCAGTCCGCACAGGTGCTGGCGGGCTATTCCCTCGGCGGCGCCGATTTGTTGCGGCGGGCCATGGGCAAGAAAAAGCCGGAGGAAATGGCCAAGCAGCGCGCCATCTTCCTGGAGGGTGCCCACAAAAATGGTCTGGTAGCGGATCAGGCCGGGGCGATCTTCGACCTCATGGAAAAGTTTGCTGAGTATGGTTTCAACAAGTCTCACTCGGCAGCCTATGCTTTGGTGTCCTATCAGACCGCCTACCTGAAGGCCCACTATCCACAGTTTTTTATGGCGGCCGTGCTGACCGCAGATATGGATCACACCGATAAGGTCGTGGCGATGATTGCCGAGTGTGCCCGCATGGGGCTGCGTATTGCCCCGCCGAGCATTCAGCAGAGTGTGCTGGAGTTCCGGCCGGAGGGGGAGAGTGATATCCGCTTTGGTCTGGGAGCCATCAAAGGTCTGGGGCGGGCTGCCATTCAGGCGATTCTTGGGGCCCGCAGAGAGGGATCCTTCCTGAATCTTTTTGACCTGCTCTGCCGGGTGGATACTCAGAAAATCAATCGCCGTGCCCTGGAAGCGTTGATTCGTGCCGGAGCTATGGATGACTGGGGTGTGTCGCGGGCCAGCCTGATCGCTTCCGTGGACAGTTGTATTGAAGCAGCGGCGCAGTTTCAGAGCAGTCAGGCGAGCCAGCAGGAATCGTTGTTTAGTGGACAGGAAGCGTTGCCGGTGGCGCCACCGCTGGTGCCGGCCGAAGCATGGAGCCTCACCGAAACCCTGCGTCAGGAACGGGAAACCCTGGGCTTCTATCTCAGTGGTCACCCCATGGACAGTCTGCGGGATGATCTGGCGGCGCTGGGAACGGTGCCTCTTGGAGACATCCGTACCGGTACCACGGTGCTGGTGGCCGGGTTGGTGGTGGCGCGGCGCAGCACTCGGACCAAGCGTGGTGATCGTATTTATTTCCTGACCCTCGACGATGGCCAGGGGCGTCTGGAGGTTGTCGTTTTTGCCGAAGTCTGGGCGCAGGCTGGCAAGGTCGGGGAGGGTGAGGAGCCGGTGCTGGTTCTGGGTGAGGTGGGCGAGGACAGCTATTCTGGTGGTCTGCGGCTCAGTGCCCTGCGCGTGCTGGGTACGGCGCAGGCGCGTGAGGAACTGGCTGCGCAACTAACCCTGGAGCTGGAAGTCGCTGCAGAATTGGCCCCCCAAGACCTGCTCGTCGTGCTCCATAAATACCCTGGCCAAACGGCTTTACGTCTGCGTTTGCGCGTCGGTGACGATATTGTCGCGCAATTGCGGGTGGCGGAGAGCCTGAACTTTGTGGCGAGTCCCGCCGCTATCGCCGCCTTGACGGCGCTCGCACCCACGGCGCGTTGGTACTGGGACTGTCGGCCGGCGACACTGCTCGTCAATAACGTCATCCCCCTGGAGCGTGCCCGGCAAGCGGCGCGACGCCCGGCCTGAGCGCCGGCCCATTCGGAGTGGTAAGGAGTGAGCATGAAAATCAGTTATCTGGACTTTGAACAATCGGTGGCGGAGCTGGATGCCAAGGTGGAAGAGCTCCATGCCCTGAATCAGCCGGGTATTGCCGATGACATTTGCCGTCTGGAGGTCAAAGCGCGCAAGGAGTTGCAGCGTATTTACAGCAAGCTTGGTGCCTGGCAGGCAGTACAGGTGGCCCGTCATCCGCAGCGGCCCTACACCCTGGATTATGTGCAGGCCCTTTTCACGGAAGTGCAGGTACTGGCAGGGGACCGTGCCTTCGCCGATGATCAGGCTATTATTGGCGGCCTGGCCCGCTTCAATGGACAGCCCATCGTCTGGATGGGACATCAGAAGGGCCGCGACACCAAGGAAAAGATTCAGCGCAACTTTGGGATGCCGCGACCGGAGGGCTATCGTAAGGCTTTGCGTCTGCTCCGTCTTGCCGAGCGTTTTGCCCTGCCGGTATTCACTTTCATCGATACGCCCGGAGCTTATCCGGGTATCGGTGCCGAGGAGCGCGGCCAGAGTGAGGCTATCGCCCGCAATCTCGCGGTGATGTCCGACCTGGCGGTACCTATCATCTGCACGGTTATTGGCGAAGGTGGCTCCGGCGGGGCGCTGGCGATCGGCGTGGGTGACCGGATGCTGATGATGGAGTACGGGGTGTACTCCGTCATTTCGCCGGAGGGTTGTGCCTCGATTCTCTGGAAGAACGCCGCTATGGCGGCCGAAGCAGCGGAAACTCTGGGTATCACTGCACGTCGTCTGCAAGGAATGGGTCTGGTCGACGAGGTGCTGGCGGAGCCCCTTGGTGGCGCGCATCGTGATCCGGAAGCGGTCTTCGCGCTGACCCGCGAGCGCTTCGCCCATCACCTGCAGGATCTGCAGACGATGGATACCAGCAAGTTGCTGGCCAACCGTTATGAACGCCTGATGCACTATGGGGTCGTCGGCGCTGCCTGATCTGGAGCGACGTCTCCAGACGCGTCTGCAGGAGGATTTATGCCCCCCGGAAGGACGTACGTTCCATGTGGCTTATAGCGGCGGCGGTGATTCTACGGCACTGCTCGCGGCGCTGATTTCTTTAGGGTATCCTGTTCATGCCTTGCATGTGGATCACGGCTGGCACCCTGACAGTGCTCAATGGGCCAGGTTCTGCCAGCAGCAGGCTGTGGCGCTGGGGGCTCCTTTCACCCGGCTGCGCCTGCCCGCAGACACCCCGGGCGAGGGACCGGAGGATCAGGCCCGGCGTGCCCGCTATGCCCTCATGGCGGCGCAGTTGGAGCAGGGTGACTGGCTACTTACCGCACAGCATCTGGAAGATCAGGCCGAGACCCTGCTTTTACAACTTTTGCGCGGTGCCGGTGTGGCCGGGTTGGCGGCCATGCCCTGGCAGCGCCCACTGGGGATCGGGCTGCTGGTCCGGCCCTTGCTGGATGTATCCCAACAGGTGCTGCGGGATTATCTGGAACAGCGGCACTTGCCTTTTCTGAATGATCCGGCCAATGCCGATATGCGCTATGACCGGGTACGGGTACGCAATATCCTGCTCCCGCAACTGCGCGAACTGGGCTGGCCGCATGCGGCGCGCAATATCGCCCGCGCTGCGGATAACCTTGCCGATATGCGGGAAATCGCGGCGGACTGGTTTAGCCTGCGTTGGCAGCGGTATCGGGCAGATTACCCGGAACTCTCTGCAGAGCGGCTCTCCGTGGAGTATTTGCAGTCCCTCTCTGCTGCCGCACAGCGGGTTTTTCTGCGCGGATGGCTTCAGCAGCGGCAGATTTCTGTGCCGAGCCGGGAGCGTCTGGAGGTTCTGCGGGACGCGGTGATGCAGGGACGCGGGGGCGCGCGGATTCAGTGGGAAGGGGGACAAGCCTGGCTGCAGGGCGGACTGCTGCGCGCCTGGCCGCAACCGTGTGCTACGGTGGAAAAAGAATGGGAAGAGGGTCCCTGGTGTGCTGTTCCAGGAAAATCGCTGCCGATCCCTGGCTGGCAGTGCGCTCTCCGGGATACG
>JAKAVW010000207.1 GCA_021827445.1 Pseudomonadota bacterium | reverse complement strand
GAGAGAGGAAATCAAGTAGTTCTCCTATAGGCATGGGTCTGGCGATACCGTATCCCTGAATTAAGCCCACATCCATGACAATCATGGCATCCAGGATTTCATCGGTTTCCACGCCTTCTACGACCAGATCCACCCCCAAGCCCGATGCCAGGTCTTGAACCGCCGCGACAAAATGCAGGCCCTGGGGGCGCTCCCCCAGTGTGCGGATGAAACTCTGGTCCAGTTTGATCTCATCCACGGGGAGATCTTTGAGGCGCAGCAACGAGGAATAGGCGCTGCCCACGTCATCTAGAGCCAAGCGCACGCCGAGGGATTTAAGGCGCAGCAAAACCTCCAGAGTGGCATTGAGCTCCAAAAAATCGGCCCCCTCCAGTATTTCCAGTGTGATCCTGGCAGGATCGACCGCTCTCTGCGAGAGGATTTCCTGCAAAAAATTCACGAAGCGGATATCGATTGAGTTGGGATCCACGTTCACCGAAACCCAGAGCGCCAAGGCGTTATCCCGCTGGGTATCAAGCACGGCGAGATCAGTTACGGCCTGCGATAGCACCCGACAACTGAGGGAGAAGATGTCAGATGCCGCAAGTTGTGGCAAGAACTCACCTGGCACGATGAGGCGTCCATCTTCATCCCTTATGCGTGCCAGGGCTTCCATACCGATGATTCGGCAGGAACGGTGATCGAGGATGGGTTGATACCACACTTCCACCCGGCCTTCGTCCATGTGTCGCTGGGCGGGTGTTTGCACCCTCTTGCGCGCGTCCTCGCCACTGAGCACCCAGAAGCGCTTCCGATCGGTCTTATGCGCCTTACTCTCATAGAGGGCCTGGTCAGCTTGGCGCAGCAGTGGAGCGCACGTTTCCTCTTCCCCGAATGGATAGATACACACGCCCATGCTGACACCGACCTCGACGGTCTGGCCATTACTGAGCCGAACGGGTTCAGCAATGGTTTTCCCTACTTTGGTGAGCACTTGGCTCAATCCCAGGAGATTCGTGAGATCTTCGATTAACAGTACGAACTCATCACCACCCCAGCGAGCCACGAAGTCCGCCTTGCGCACCACTTCCGTCAAACGCCTTCCTATCTCGACAAGTACTTCGTCCCCGGCGTCATGGCCGTAGGTATCATTGACGGGCTTAAAGTTATCCAAATCCAGGAGACAGACCGCGAGGAGCCTCTGTGAACGCTGTGCACGGGCCATCGATTGTTCCAGATGGCTTTCCAGTAGGCGGCGGTTGGCCAGTCCAGAAAGACTGTCGTAGAGAGCCATTTGTTGGAGACGCGTGTGTTCTGCTTTTCGCTCGGTGATGTCGCGTGCGATGATTGCCAATCCCTGGCGTCGCCCATCTTTGCTGAATATCGGCACCTTATGCGTTTCTATGATCCTGCTTCGGTCATCCTCCCCCACTATGATTTCTTCACCTACCAGTAAGTGTCCACACCGCCAAGTCTTCTCATCGCTCGCCAGACATTCCTCGTGAGCTGTACGAAATGGTGGCTGCAAATCAGCCAACTCCATCTCGGTTTTTCCTTCCCACGGAAGGTTATGCAATTGGAAAAGCTGCTTTGCTGGTTCATTGGTAAACAGCCATCTTCCGTCACCATCCTTGAAAAAAACTGCATCAGGAATCGCTTCAAGAAATGCCATAAAATGCTTATCACAGGAAAAATTGTCTACTTTATCGACTTCTTCCGCTGCATATAGTTTTGTGCGTTTTTTTATGCCTATCTGCTTCATTATTTTGTCATGCCTCCGTAATTGTTGGTCTCTGAGTCATATTTTTCGGAGAAGTACATACAACCTAGTCGTGCTAGGATTATCCCGTCAAATTATTGCAACCATTCATGGCCAGAATAATCGTGCTGAAAGCATTATTGTGCAATCGTACAGAGCAACATACTCTGGCTTTCTGAAATTTGTAACTTTCCATTTTGTTGCATCGTCACGAGTGGTGATGGCAGACCCCTCGTAGTCACATGGAGAAAAATCCGCATCATCGGACCCGTCGGAACAAGACGAGAGAAACTGGAGTATAGTTTGGTGGCAGCATGAAACTAATAAAAGTTAAATATAGTTACCATCATGCTTTATTAAAGATTATCATAAGAGTGGTCGAACCAAGCCAGCCTATCCTGTTGACTCGTCAGACCAGTACAGGTAGCGTGTCGCTATCATGGGAAAGCACGAATCGCTGTCATTTGTTTGAGTTTCAGCAGATGTTTCTCGGTGAAAGGGCGTGCGCAGCCTATCTTGAAGCGATTTGCTGGTCAGACGGATTTGACTGACCGGCATGTGGCGTTAGCGACGAGGTGCAGCGGATGGCAACCAGACTACGGGTGCTGTGATGCCGACAATTGCCACAGTGGTGTGTCGCTGACCGTCGGCACCGTCGACATGCATGCGACGAGGATGCCACTGTAGGTGTGGTTCAGGGGCGCGTATCTGGTGACGACGCAAACGCCCGGCATGTCGGCTGTCAACGGCGATTTAAAACTGACACACTTTTCCTTCGGGCAGCGATTTAAAACTGATACACCCCCAATTCTGACTTTGCGTGGAGGGTACCCCTTTTCACGTGGTATTTAATCGGTGGCGTCCCCCTTTCTGTGTTGAACCATACCGGCCTGACGCTGATGCTTGAGCCGATAACTTTCTCCAGCAATCGGCACAATACGCGCATGGTGCAGGAGGCGATCCAGCAATGCAGCCGTCAACGTGGCATCCTGGGCAAAGGTCGCATCCCACTGGCCAAACGGCAGGTTGCTGGTGACGATCAGCGAACCCCGCTCGTAGCGAGCAGCAATCACCTGGAAGAACAGATTGGCCTGTTCCCGGCTCATCGGCAGGTAGCCGATTTCGTCAATGATCAACAGCCGGTAGGCACTGATTGCCCGATGCATCACCGTCTTTAACTGGTTCTGGGCATGCGCGACGGACAAGGTCAGTAACAAATCGGCGGCGGTGGTGAAGCGGGTCTTGATACCCGCCTGTGCGGCCCGATAGCCCAGCGCGATGGCCAGGTGCGTCTTGCCAACACCGGAAGGGCCAATCAGGACCACGTTCTCGTGGCGCTCCACAAAGCCCAGCCCTGCCAACTCGTCGATCTGGTTCTTTTTAACCCCGGTGGCGAAGGGGTAATCGAAGTCGTCCAGCGTTTTGATGGCCGGGAAACCCGCCAGACGGGTCAGCATACTTTGCTTTCGTATTTGCCTGCCAGCCACTTCACTCTTCAGAAGCCCCTCCAGGAAGTCGCTATAGGCCATTTCCTTTTCGGCCGCCGCCTGGCTGGCACCCGCGTAGCCTTGGGCGGTGAAGGGCAGGTTCAGCGTCTCGCACAGCGACAGCATCCTTTCATGCTGAAGGTTCATGGCGCCACCCCGATCCCCGCACCGCACTGCGCGAGTAATTGCTCATACACCGCCAGCGGATGTTGTGCCGGTGTCGCGGCTTCGATGCGTTCCATGACCGCCACCGATCGAGCAGCTTCCGCTTCACCTGAAGGCGGCGCCGTTTCCCTGGGTCGGGCCGCCGCGATGTCGCCTCGCCAAGTCGCCGGAATGGCTTGGAGATGAAGCTGCTCTTCTTGCAGTCGCTCGACCGGTTTCATTTTGGTCGTACCGTGAATGCGTTCGTGGGCAACTTCTCTCAGCCAGTGCTGAACCTCGGCGTTGGCCGTGACGACATCCAGCTGCAGGCCGGCCTGCTTGAGCTTGGTCGCCAGCGGTACGTAGAAAGAGCGGCGCAGGTAGCCATTGAAACGTTCGACCTTGCCTTTGGTACGTGCGCGATAAGGGCGACAAAGTTTGATGACGAATCCGCAGTGCTTGGCGTAGTCGAGAAATCCGGCATGGTAACGGTGCTTTCCCGGACCATCGACATCGCGTTCCAGAACGACGGTCTTCATGTTGTCATACAGGATGCGTCGGGAAACCCCGCCCAAGGCACCAAAGGCGCGCTGGTGGCAGTCGATCAGGGTGCCCACTTTCATGTCGCTGACAAATTCGACGTAACTCGCCCGGCTGTAGCCGAGTGTGGCGCAGAAGGCGTAGAGGGGATGGTTTCCCCTGCGGAATTCCACCCAGTCCACTTGCATCTGCTCACCCGGTGCCGTTTCGAAACGCATCACCGGATCGTCGGGCAGCGCGGGCTTGACCCCGCGCAGAAAGCGACGCAGTTGGCTCATCCCACCGGGGTAGCCAAGAGCGGCAATCTCCCGGTGCAACACCGTGGCCGGTATCCAGTGGGGATGTGCTGCCGCTTGCCGTTCCCGCAGGTACGCTTCATAAGACGATAGCTTGCTGGCCCGCTTCTTCCGCCGCTCGTATTGCGGATTCCGCCCCTCCGATAAGTGGCTGCGCACCGTGTTTACCGCACATCCCACCTCCGCCGCTATCCGCCGCAGGCTGAAACCGTGTTTCCTTAATACCTCGATTTCCATATACACCTCGTTCGTGATCACCGGCGCCTCAAATACGCCCCCCTGGACATTTTTAAACGCTGTTTGACAGGCCGGGAAATCCTTCAGGTACGGCAAAATGGAACGCGCGAGGAACTGCATCGACTGCTTGGTCAGTTGCATGTGCATAGCCATCGCTTTCAGGAAGAACTGGGGCAGGCGGTGAAGACCATGCGGGACAACACAGCGGCCAAGGCACTGCCTTCATCAGAAAACACTCCTCAATGACTGTTGGTGCTTCAGGCCGGAGGGGCGGCGCTTCCAGCCTTTACTTCGCCGCACAACTCAGGCTTTCTGAACAAGCAAGAAAATTTTCCATTTCTCCGTCCGGCATTAGCCATTGATCGGCGAAGCATGAAGCTCAATCCATGCTTTCAGCTCCGAAAAAACGGTCACCTGTTGCCAGGCGAAGGCCCACAAAACGGCGGGGCTCCCCGGTATTTGTCGTTGGTTGACAAACGTTGCCGCCAAATCCAAGGAATCACCACATTCCGGTCGCGGGAGCATCGCCCAAAACAACTGCCCTGAGGACGGCAAGCCTGCACCCTGCACAGGATTGATTGATATGCCTGGGATATCCGCGATGAAGGCCGCGCCGCCCATGCTGATATCTACCAACCGGACAAAAATCGATGGGGAGCTTTCATGCACTTCGCGCAATCCCACCTTGATGGGCGGATTGACGGTATACCGATGATAAGTTCGTTGTTGCGACCAATATACCGGCCCTGGATTCACAGTGATTGACTGGTTGCCAACATTAATTACTTTACCCAAAAAACCGACGTGGAAAACGTCATCACGCCCGATCACCAGAATGTCTCGGCCAACCAGGCTTTTTCGATCCAGAGAAAAATCCTTTTGTATGGCGCCAGTTGCGGGATGTAACCATTGTGGGATGGTCAGATGCACTGTTCCACTAGGGTCCAGTACCGTCATCAGTACTCCGAAGTCACGATCGGGCTGGCATTCCAGGACAACTGTCAACAATCGAGACTCTGAAAGCCAGTTTGCCAAAATGCGGGAAGGTTCGCGGACCATCTCCCAACGGCTGAAAAGTCGTTGGGCTTGAACGGCGAGTGGTGGGGTGCCGGTCATCAAAGTATCAGAGGGACACAGGTCTACGCTATCCGAGGGCCGCGCGGTGGTTGCCGTCTTGCTGTCGGGTGTCCATTCCAATATCTGCACTTTATCCCAATCCACCATCGGTATTCTGGTCAATCCCATTGGCATTCTGTCAAACGAGTTAATATGTTAAGCGCATGCTGGCAAACATGGAAATAGGGCTGCGGATTGCGTGATCAGGCGGTCCTACCCTTTATCCGCTGCGTTTTCCCGCATAGTCTTCACCGCCTGCCCCAGACCTTCCTGAAAGCGGTGACTATGTTCATGCAACTGG
>JAKAVW010000206.1 GCA_021827445.1 Pseudomonadota bacterium | reverse complement strand
GATCCGAGACGTCGGCATCGCCAATGGCGCAGACCTTGGTACATACCGGATGGAAATACAAAGTCAGGCGCGGGTCCGTCCCGGACACCGGGATGGCGTCGGCATGGGGGGCGGTGGGAAAGCGCATGCGTTTGCGAATCAGGCAGCTAAAAAGCAACTCCAATTCCACGAGCAGCGGGGTGGGATGCATCGCCAAGGCGCGCTCCGCGCCAGCCGTTAGTCGCACTTGAATGGGGTGGCGCTGGGCCATTTGCCCTGCCCGAGGCCGATTTACCGCACCCTTTATATCCTCAAGCAATGAACTCATCTTGTTTCCTCCAAGCGTTGAGAATAATGGGAGAATTCATATGCCGACACCATCAGATGTCAGGAATCCTGGAGAAGCCCTTCCGCCTTCAGAGTCGATTGTACTGCCGGACGCATAAATACCCGATCCTGATACGCCTTGAGTACCGGCCACCTCTCCAATTCAATGCCCACATACCGGCCCCAGCCCAACACCGTAAAGAGATAGGCATCGGCCACCGTGAAGTCGTTGCCCAACAGCCAATCCTTGCCCTCTAGCTGCAGGCTGACAGAGCCCAGGCGCCGCGCGAGTTGGGCCGTAGCCACCGCCTTCCATTCCTCATGCGCCTGTGGATTGAATAATGGAGAAAAACCCTTGTGCAGTTCCGTAGAGATAAAATTGAGCCATTGCATGAGCCGGTAGCGTTCTATCGTGCCCATGGGTGGGGCGAGCTTCTTTTCCGGCACGCGGTCAGCAAGATACTGGATAATGGCTGGCCCCTCGGTGAGCACCTGCCCGTCATCGAGCCGCAGGGCGGGCACGTAGCCATCGGGGTTGACGGCGGTATAGTCGGCACCGGTTTCCGTTTTTCTGCTGGCGAGGTCCACCTTTTCCTTGTCGAAGCTGAAACCACCTTCGTTGAGGATGATATGGGGAGAAAGGGAACATGCACCGGGACTGTAATACAATTTCATGGCAATTCATCTCCTGACCGAGCGGTTGGCAGCAAAATACCGATAACGCGTTATTGTAGACAGCATCAGACCAGTGCGCCTGAAGCTTCAATGGAACATTAGCACTCGATACAGGGGATCTTGTGAAGAATGTTGTCATAGGATTGGGACAGAATGGCATGGCGCCCTAGATCTGCGGATGCCGCCGCCCTTGGGGTTGTTGCAGACGGTTCAAAGCCGAGAGATAGGCCTTGGCGCTGGCGAGGACGATGTCCGTATCCGCTCCCTGACCATTCACGATGCGGCCATCCTGCTGCAAACGCACCGTGACCTCCCCTTGGGCGTCGGTGCCGGTCGTGATGGCATTGACCGAATACAACAATAATTGTGCGCCGCTTGCCACCACCGCTTCGATGGCCTTGAAGGCGGCATCCACCGGCCCTCCACCCACGACACTCGCGGTCTTGGCCACGCCTTCCACCAGGACCTCCACCCGGGCTTCGGGATGGGTGCCCATCTCCGAGCAGACACGCAGATAACCCAAGCGATAGCGCTCTGCCTGCTCCTCCTGCATATCCTCATTGACCAGCGTCTGCAAATCTTCGTCAAAGATTTCGGCTTTGCGATCGGCCAAGTCCTTAAAGCGGGCAAAGACCGCGTTCAACGCCTCCCCCTCCAGATGGATACCGAGGGCACCCAAGCGTGCCCGCATGGCCGCCCGCCCCGAGAGCTTGCCCAAGGTCATGCGGTTGGCGGTCCAACCCACATCCTCGGCACGCATGATCTCATAGGTTTCGCGGTGCTTGAGGACGCCATCCTGATGAATACCTGATTCATGGGCAAAAGCATTGGCGCCGACAATGGCTTTATTGGGTTGCACCGGAAAACCGGTAATGGTGGATACCAATTTGCTGGTGGGTATGATCTGGCTGATGTCAATACGGGTATCACAGGTGAAGGCATCGGTCCGGGTCCGCACGGCCATGACGATTTCTTCCAGGGCCGCATTTCCCGCCCGCTCGCCCAGGCCGTTGATGGTGCACTCCACCTGACGCGCGCCATGCTGCACCGCCGACAGCGAGTTCGCCACCGCCAAACCCAGGTCATTGTGACAATGGACGGAGAAGACCGCCTGGTCGGCATTGGGCACCCGCGTGCGCAGGTTGGCGATGAGTTGCCCGAAGCGGTCCGGGAGGTTGTAACCCACCGTATCCGGGATATTGATGGTACGCGCCCCTGCGTCGATCACCGCCTCGATGACCCGGCAAAGGAAGTCCTCTTCGGAACGCCCGGCATCCTCCGGCGAAAACTCCACGTCATCGCAATACTGCCGGGCAAGCTTCACCGCAGCCACCGCCCGATCCAGGACCTCGTCGGGAGACATGCGCAATTTGGCCTGCATGTGTACCGGACTGGTGGCGATGAAGGTGTGGATGCGCCCCGCCGCCGCGCCAGCGATGGCCTCCCCGGCGCGGCGGATATCCTCGTCCCGGGCACGGGCCAGGGCGCAGATACGGCTGTCCTTCACCGCCGCGGCGATGGCCTGCACCGCAGAAAAATCGCCGTTGCTGGCGGCGGGAAAGCCCGCCTCGATGACATCCACATGCAAACGCTCTAGGGCCTTGGCGATACGCAATTTTTCATCGCGCGTCATGGCTGCGCCCGGCGATTGCTCCCCGTCGCGCAAGGTGGTGTCGAAAATGATTAAGTGTTCTTTAGGTGGACTCATGGATCACCCTTCCCAGATCGTTTGCAGTGATTATACCGCGTTGGCGGGTTTTCACGAAAGATGCGCCAATCCGATCCAGTTCAACGTGGATATTCATTGTCTCGACGGTGCTATGGGTTATAACCCGACGGCAAATATGGAATCGCACATATTTGGCACACGTCCGCTACAAGCAAGCAGCAAAGTATGAATTTGTAGAAGATGTGGATTTTTGTAGAAAAAACCCGATGGTTACGGAGTAACCATTTAATTTATTGGTCGGGGCGAGAGGATTTGAACCTCCGACCACCTGAACCCCATTCAGGTGCGCTACCAGGCTGCGCTACGCCCCGCAAGAGGTCGCAATGTACCGCCAAAACACCACCCAAGTCAATGTCTGTGACCGCACAAATCCAATAATGCCGACAACTCCCGACGCAAGTATTGCCAACGTTTGCGGCCCTCAATAACACTGACAGAGGAATCCGCCATCTCCAGATTCAGTTGCCCATGACTTTCTTCCCGGAACTCACCACGGGGAGCACGCATCATCTCTTGCAATCGTTCACGCGCGCCGTGGATAGTATAGCCTTCACCGTACAGCAGGGCGCGAATCTGCCTCGCCAACAGCAGATCGTGGCGCTGATAATAACGCCGATTACCTTTTCTTTTCAGCGGACTAAGCTGTGGAAACTCCTGCTCCCAGTAGCGCAGCACATGCGCCCTCACCCCGCAGAGCAGGGCAGCCTCGCTAATCGAAAAATACCGCTTCTCGGGTATCTCGGGGAGTGGCGCGAGGTCTTTGCCCGTCTTTCCCTTAGCTGTTGTCTGGTTCGCTACCATTCACGTAGGCTTTGAGCTTTTGACTCGGATGGAAAGTCACCACACGCCGTGCCGTAATGGTAATTTCCACGCCCGTCTTGGGGTTACGCCCGGGGCGGGGATTTTTGTCGCGCAATGTAAAGTTGCCAAAACCAGACAGCTTCACCTCTTCACCCTGCGCCAGATTCTCACGAATGCCATCAAACAAGGCCTCAACAATACCTTTGGCCTCCCGTTTATTAAGACCCATACTCTCGAACAGCATATCCACGATTTCTGCTTTGGTAACCGCCATATTATTCTCCCTATGCCCTGAGTTCGATGGAACCGAGTCGCCGCACGGCAACCAGCAACCGATCCATTTCTGCTTGTACATCTGCGTCGGTCAGTGTCCGCTCGGCATCCTGCAAGAGCAACGCAAAGGCCAGACTGTATGTTCCCGCCGTCAGAGTAGCGCCCTGATAACGATCAAAAATCGTAATTTCCTTAACCATACCCGATGCGGTTATCTGCATGACGTTCAGCACTGTCCCCGCCGGAATGTCATCCGGGATCACTAAAGCCATATCCCGCCGCAACGCCGGGAAAGGCGACAAGGGCGTGAACCGGGAGACATTCGCCAGACCCTCCAAGCATTCTACATCCAGATAGAAGAAAAACGGTGATTTGTCCAGGTCATACTCCGCCGCAAGCGTCGGATGTAACGCACCGAGCATACCCACCTGCTGACCTGCCACCCAAATTCCTGCGGCCTGTCCCGGATGCAACGCCGGATGATCGTCCAGCGTCCGGAAAGAAAATTCTGTCTTTGGCCAAAGCGTGAGCAAAGCACTCACGTCACCCTTCAAGTCGTAGAAATCGGCCGCACGCTGTGGCTGCGCCCAACCTTCCCGATCTGCGGTCCCGACTATACAACCACCCAGGACAAGGCGCTGGTCATTCGCAGAAAACACCCGCCCCAGTTCAAAAATCCGTACCCGATCCTGCTGCCGCTTCACATTGAACTGGAGCGCTTGCATCAGGCCAGGCCAGAGACTGGCTCGCATGACGGCCAAATCCGCAGACAGGGGATTGAGCAGGGCTGGCGCGTCAGCGTCCGGGGTGAAGGCGTCCTGCGCCTGACGGGAAATAAAACTATAGGTGATTACCTCGTGATAATCACGCGCTTGCAGGATGCCACGTAACGTAGCCTGCTGTGGCCCTCGCGCCATAGATAAGGGCTGCAGAGTGCCCTCTGGCCGATGCACGGGCAATCGCTCATAGCCGTATATTCGGCCCACCTCCTCGATCAAGTCGGCCTCAATGCGCAGATCAAAGCGGTGGCTTGGCGAAATCGCCTGCCAGCCATCGGGAGTCTCGCTAATGCGCAGCCCCAGACGAGTCAGCACTGTCTCGACCACGGTATCCTCATAATCCATGCCCAGAACGCGCGCCAGTCGCGCCCGGCGCAAAGTAATCGGAGCGTGCTCCGGTAACTGGCCTAGCACCGTATGGGACCGCGTTGCCCGTAAATCGGCTTTGCCCAGGGTGGTCAGCCGTGTCAGGACGGCAGCGGCCGCTGCGGGCGCCAGCGCAAAATCGACACCGCGCTCGAAGCGCATGGCGGCATCCGTCTGCAAGCCCAAGCGGCGTGCACGGCCTTGAATAGCCTTAGGCTGAAAGAAAGCAGACTCCAAAACAATAGCGTGGGTCTGTGCAGATACGGCGGTGCGCCGCCCGCCAATAACGCCCGCCAGAGCCACCGGACCGGCATGGTCAGCGATCACCAGCATATCGGATGCCAACGGCAAATCCTGGCCATCCAGTGCGTCGAGAACCTCTCCGTCCTGCGCCCAACGTATGCTGAGCCCTCCTTGCAAGGTTTCCGCATCAAAGGCGTGCAGCGGCTGTCCGGTTTCGAACATGTGCAGATTCAACAGATCAACCACCGGATGGATACAGCGCTGCCCGGCACGCCGCAAGCGCTCACGCAGACGATCTGGCAAACGTTGCGGCACCCCATCTATCCACAACGCGGTATAAGAGGGACAGGCACCCTGCGCCGCTGTCGCAATATGCACGGGAAATTCGTCTGACGCTGGAGACCCAGTCTCCGGACCCGAGGTCACCCAGGAACATTTCGCCGCCGAATCCAGAGGACTGCGCAGGGTGCCCGCACCGAGTGCGTATAAATCTCTCGCCACACCCAGCACGGAGAGCGCGTCGCCGCGGTTTGGCGTTATTCCCAAAGTCAGCACTTGGTCGTCCAGGCCCAGATAGTCGCGTAAGTCGGCACCGATGGGTGCATCTGCATCCAAAAGCAGCAACCCGCTGCTGCCATCGTCCAGCCCCAGTTCATCTGCAGCGCAGAGCATTCCCTCCGAGGCAAGATCG
>JAKAVW010000205.1 GCA_021827445.1 Pseudomonadota bacterium | reverse complement strand
GCGCCGCCTGCGCCCGCGGCCGCGCCTGATCGAGTCCCATCCGGATACGCACCAGTGTCAATTTGGACTGACTCAGATCCAGGCGCGAGCGGGTCCCTGCCCGGTATCCTTCCTGCGTCGCCGTGAGCATCTGGCGCGCGGCCGCCAGCGCCTTGCGCCACACGGCCAGTTCGTTATCGTCCAGCGCCATCTGGTAATAAGCCATGGTCACCTGCGCGGCGACCGCAAGCCGCGTCTGCTGCAACCGGTAACGGGCGATGGCCGAGCGGTCGCGCGCCAGCGCCGACAGGGCATAGGCTTGCGGCGTATATAGTGGAATCTGCAGAAGAACCTGCCCGATCAGCTCCCGCGCGCCATTGGCACTGACAAAGCGCGGCTGGCCGTTCTGGGTTTGGGTCCAGACGCCCCCGGTACTCAGCGAGAGGGCGGGCAGCAGATCGGCATGGGCCGCGCGACCCTGATCCTGGCGCTCCGCGATCATGTGCTGCGCCTGCTGCACCACCGCCTGATTGATCAGCGCGCGCTGAATGGCACTCTGTAAAGTAAGATCGTCCGCCGAGGCGGCACCCGAGAGCAGACAGACGCCGATTCCGAGCGCAGTCGCTATCCGCCGTGTTGCGGTTTTGTGCATCATGCACTGACCTTTACGGTGAAGAACGCGGGATTATTTCGGTGCTCTTCTGGGGGATTCCGATAATCGGCCACTACCATTTTATCTCCGACAGGATAAATACCGCCATCACTGCTGCGGCCATTGGCGCATCATCGCAAAAGCAGAAAACCAGAAGATGACCATACCATGACGAATTCGTCATCTTTGGTGGGGTGCCGAAGTTTCGGGCGGGATGATCGGAAAAGACAAGGTGACGGTGGTGCCCATCCCCAATGCACTCTGCAGTGCGACCTCGCCGCCGTGCAACTGCATGATGGACCGCACGATGGCGAGCCCCAGCCCGGTGCCCTGACCCTGACGCAGACGCGCCGCATCCGCGCAATAAAAGCGGTCAAACACATGCGGCAGATCCTCGGGTGCTATCCCCGTACCGTTATCGCTGACGATGATTTGCCGCACCGACGGCTGAACGGCGGTCTGGATGCTGATCCGCCCACCCGCGGGGGTATGGCGCAGCGCATTGCCAAGCAGATTGCCCAGTGCGCGCCGCAACAGTCCGGGATTCGCCGCCACTGGCCCAATGGCTTGGTTGACCAGCGCGACGTCCAGCTCGTCGGCCATGGCCTGATAAAAGGCGCAGACCGCCGCTACTTCCTCCCGGCTGTCCAGCAACGGTGTGTCGAGCTGGGTATCCGGCTGCTCCGCGCGGGCGAGAAAGAGGAGGGCGTCCACCATGCGCGACAGCCGCCCATATTCATCCATGGCCGACGCGATACACGCCTGATAGTCCGCCGGACTGCGACCTCTGGACAGCGCGATTTCTGCCTCGCCGCGCAGGATATGCAGGGGCGTGCGCAGTTCATGGGCGATATCCGCGGAGAATCGCGAGATACGGTTGAAGGAGGTCTCCAGCCGACCCAGCAGGCGGTCAAAGTTGGCCGCCAGCGTACGCAGTTCGCTCGGCCAATGCGCGTCGGCAACGCGCCGGTGTAATTGTCCGGCACCCAACTCATCGACGATCTCCGCCAATCGCGCGACCGGCCGCATAGCCCGCCGCGCAATCAGATAGCCCACCGCCACTGCCGCCAGCAGGACGAGGGCGATGACCAGTAACAGCGTCTGCCGATAAATGGCCAAAAATTGTTCATTCTGCGTGGTGCTGATGGCGACATAAATCGTTGTGGGCGGGTTAGCTGCAAAGCGTTGTGCCATGACCAGATAATGATCGTGATCGTGTATTTTCCATTTCCACTCCTTTTTTTCCAGAGTATTGGGTGATTTCGTGAATGGTCGTGGACTATCCAGAAGCGGATTGAAGTCGCGACCGCGGGCAATAATGCCGGCAGGGGGGCGGCTGACCCAGATGAATACGCCGCGAATCGTACTCGCCTCCAATTGCGTTTCGTGTCGTAGCGCCTCGGTATTCCCGGCATGCCGACTCAGTGCGCTATGCACCGCATTGATCTTACTGGCTAAAATCTGGCTGTCGACCTGCCGTAATTGCTCCGCGAGTATCCAATACAAGGCACTGCCAGCGGCGGCAATCAATAAAACGCTGAGCAACGCATACCACAACGTCAGGCGTACGGCTATCGAACTGGTAACGCGGCGGAGGGCCTCAGTCGCGGATTTCAAAGACATAACCGACCCCTCGCAGGGTATGAATCAGCTTGCCGGAATAGGGGTCGTCGACCTTTCTGCGCAGCCGGCGGATCGCGACATCCACCACATTGCTGTCTCCATCGAAATTCATGTCCCAGACCTGCTCGGCGATCCGTGTACGGGTCAGCACTTCTCCGGGAAAGCGCATCAGATATGCCAGCAACCGATACTCCTGGGGAGCAAGACTGATGGCCTCTCCCGTCCGCCAGACCTTGTGCCGCAGCAGGTCGACCTCCAGATCCGCATAGCGGAGCACGTCCTCGGAGCGCACGTTGCAGCGACGCAGGATGTTGCGCACCCGCGCCAGCAGTTCTGAAAAGGCGAAGGGCTTGACCAGATAATCATCGGCGCCGAGTTGCAGGCCTTTCACCCGTTGAGAGACGGCATCCAGTGCCGTCAGCAGGATCACCGGCTGATCCGTCCGCCGTTTGCGGATTTCCTGCAAGACCCACCAGCCGTCCCGCTGCGGCAGCATGACGTCCAGCACGATGACGTCATAGTCCCCCGTCGCCGCCAGGTGTTGTCCGTCCACACCATTGGTGGCGATATCCACGACATCCCCTTCCTCCGTGAAACCTTTTTTCAAAAAGGCGGCGGTTTTCGGCTCATCTTCAATGACCAGTATTTTCATGGTATTTATTCTTTGATAACCAGAGCAAAAAGTGTATGTGAGCATCACAGTAGATACAAATAAGCGGATAATTCTATCATCAAAGCGAATCCCGGCGGGAAAGCGGGGATGGCAATAAAATCCCTGGTCTTTGACCTTCGTAGTGATTTCCTGAAGAATGTCCATATTATTAATGACACAATGAGAGGCATGATGAAAACACCACAGCCCTTGGAACTGCGCCGTAAACAGGCTTTCGGTGCTGTCCGCATCCTTTTCGGTCTGATCTGGCTGATCAATACCTGGTTGCAACTCAACCCGGCGTATAGTGCCCATTTTCTGAGTACCTTCAATGCGGATTGGGTATCCGGGCAACCGGCCTGGATTGCGAGTTACGGCCACTGGATGGCGCAACTGGTCCAGCAACTGGGTGCGCAACATGTGGCGTATGCGACTATAGCGCTCGACGCCATTCTTGCCATCTCCCTCATTACCGGTATCGGCCTGCCACTGCTGGCTGTGGTGGGCGTGATTTATAACCTCTGGTTATGGAGTACCGTCGGCGGCTTTGGCGGCCCCTACACTCAGGGTGCGACCGATCCCGGTACCGCCATCATCTATGCACTCTGTTTCCTCTATGTGATCTGGACACGGAGTTGGGAGGGTCTGAGTCTCAGTAAAGTACCGCATCGTCCTATTTATGCGCCAGCTATGCATACAGCGCGTGTCTTGTTCGGCATTCTGTGGGCCTTCGATGCTTTCTGGAAATGGCAGCCCTATTTTCTTAACAACGCCGTCACCTACCTGCAGCAGGCCCTGCCGGGCGAACCGGCTTGGATCGCGGCCTATATCAGCTTCTTTATCACAGTTATCACCTGGGTTGGGCCGGTGCTCTTTGGCTATTTTGCCGCGATCATAGAAAGTATTATCGCTTTTTACCTGATCATCGGTCGCGGCCTGCGCTGGGTGGTCCCCGTAGGTATTGCCTACAGCATTGGCGTCTGGACCACGGCAGAAGGCTGGGGTGCACCGTTTCTGCCGGGCGCTACGGCGAACAAGGGTGATGTGCTGGGTACGACCAACATCTATGTCATCGCATTCCTTTTCCTGGGGGCCTGGATTTATCTCACGCCCGCATCGCAAAGAAAGTCAAAGGGTTGAACCCGGTCTCCATTATAGAACAAGGGGTAAATCAGCGGACTTCTCGGGTCACCCCTGAAATCTTAAGCACGAATTGGCGCCCGATGATACCCTTGCCTACCGACCAGGTTATATAGACCAATGTATTATGCCCCGGTTACACTTATTGGTAATCTTCCCGCTACCGAGAATTGACACCGCGTGTATCACGAGGAGCACCATCACCATGAGAAGATCAGTTGGTTACGGGCCGGTGTGCTTGGCGCCAACGATGGCCTGCTCTCGACAGCAAGCCTGCTCGCCGGTGTCGCGGCCGGGCAGGCAAGCCATGAACAAATTTTGCTTGCTGGCGTTGCCGCGTTGGTCGCAGGCGCCTTTTCCATGGCGGCCGGTGAGTATGTATCGGTGAGTTCACAGGCCGATACCCAGTTGGCCGATCTCGAGATTGAAAGACGGGAGCTGAAGAAAAATCCCGATAAAGAACTCCTCGAACTCCGCGATATCTATATGGCGCGTGGCCTCGATGTGGCACTGGCCCAGCAAGTCGCCGCGCAGTTTATGCAACATGACGCCCTCGCTGCACATGCGCATGATGAACTGGGTCTGACGAAAATGACGGCCGCCCGGCCTGGCGAAGCTGCTTTAGCCTCAGCCGCCGCATTCGCATGTGGCGCACTGTTCCCCGTACTGGTCGCCGCCTTCATGCCCCACAGCCGGGTGCTGCCTATCCTGTTTGCGACCACCATCCTGCTGCTGGCGGTCCTCGGTGCGGTCGCTGCCAAGGCCGGTGGTGCCTCCATGCTGAAGGGCGCCCTCCGCGTTGTCTTCTGGGGGGTTCTCTCAATGATCGCCACCACACTGATCGGCCACCTGCTTGGGCAGGCGGGTGTTTGACCGGTAAAGACCTGCTTTGCTTCCTCTCCTATCGAAGCGTCCAAGAAAGAAGTGATTGTCATTTTTTAGATAGGTTCCTAAAAAGTCATAAAAAAGTCATCCAATTGTCGCATTGTTGTCACATTCGTTGATTATGATACTCCCTCTTTGAAAAACCCAAAGATTCTTTTGGGATACCGATCATAACTAGGGAGTGTTTTAAACATGCGTAATACCGCGAAGTTACGTCCTATAATTGTTGCGCTCATGGCATCCGGGATGATGCTGTCGAGCGCACTTGCCCTGGCTGATGGCGTCACTGCCAGCACGGTAAGCGCCGACCATGCTGCCGTCGACGTTGGTCAGGTCAATGCCGCTGCGCAGGGAGCTTCTTACCTCGGGAGTAGTGAGGCGCAATCCCTGAGTCAGAAAACCCGTTTTAATTCAGGGCAATCGGTGAAAGTGCTGGGTAAGCATGAATTGGCGGCGGCCGGTCCGGTGGGCGGCAGCGCGCAGGCGTTGTCTTACGCGCCGGGTGTCAGCGTCTCCAGCTACGGATATACCGGCTCCACCAAGACCTCTATCAGCGTGAACGGGATCAAGCAGGGTTGGGGCGGTTTTTCCGGTGGCCAGATTGACAACGGCAGTCTTTCCGTCACCTTTGACGGCGTTCCCATGGTGAATCCCTCCAGTGGCCTCTGGGAGAGTCCGCAGGTGCCGCAGAACGGCATTCTGCAGGGCATAGGCATCACCTATGGTCCCGGTAACCCGGTGGATCGCTGGTATAACAACATCGGCGGCCAGATCGATTTTGTCCCCTTGCAGCCCACCAAAACGGCCGGCGCCTCGATCAAAATGAGCTACGGCAGCTACGATACCAAGAATATCGTCTTCAATGTGCGCACCGGGAGCATAGACGGCTGGTCCACCATCCTGGCGGGCGGTTCCGGTTCCGGCAACAGCTACCGGCAAA
>JAKAVW010000204.1 GCA_021827445.1 Pseudomonadota bacterium | reverse complement strand
TAGTCTGCCTGCCGTGGGGGCCAAGGGCCTGTTTCTGCCGCTCCGGCAGGTGACCCAGGTATTGCGTGTGGATCCAGCCCGGCAACGGGTGCAGATTCAATTGCGGGGCAAACAGCTTTGGGTGCCTACCGCACAATTCGCCGTGGATGCAGCGGTGCAGATGCCCAAGGAAAAGGGCAGCACTCAATATGCAGCCCCGGAAGATCGTCCCTGGCGTTTGGATTTGCGCGGACAGCTTCGGGAAGACGCTTTGGCGGCCTTGTGCCGTCATGTGGATGGTGCCGTGGCCGCCGGTCGCCAGCAGGTCGAGATTCTGCACGGGAAGGGTAATGGCGTGCTTGCGGAAATGGTGCGCGAATTTGCCGGACAGGACCCCCGGGTCAGCCAATGGCGCATGGCGCGGCCAGAGCATGGTGGTGGCGGCGTCAGCGAGTTGGAGTTACGCTGACGGATGGCCAACTTCTCTCCCGCATTTATCGATGCCGTACTGGAGCACAGCGATCTGGTGCGCCTTATCGACAGTCGCGTACCGCTGAAGAAAAAGGGGAAGGATTTCTGGGCCTGCTGTCCGTTTCATCAGGAAAAAAGCCCCTCATTTTCTGTCAGCGCGGATAAGCAGATTTATTACTGTTTTGGCTGCCACGCGCATGGGAATGCCATCGGATTTTTGATGGCCCATGACCGGCTCTCTTTCCCTGAAGCGGTGACGACGCTGGCCGAGGAGGCGGGCATTGCCCTGCCTGAAGACAGCCCCACTGGAGAACAGGAAGACCTCCGGCCGCTGCGTGCCATCCTCGAAAAAGCCGTCGCCCTTTACCAGTCCATGGTCGCAGAACATCTCCCGGCCCAGGAATATCTGCGTGGAAGAGGACTGGATGCCGACATTATCGCGCGCTTTGAGTTGGGTTATGCACCACCAGCGGCCCAGTTTCTGAGCCAAAAACTCGGCAATAATGCATCATTGCGGCGGCAGTTGCTGGGGGCGGGGCTGGTCAGCAGTCGCGACGATGGCTCGGTCTATGATCGTTTTCGCGGCCGGGTGATTTTCCCGATCCGCGATGGGCGAGGGCAAGCGGTGGGGCTGGGCGGGCGCAGTCTTGATGGACACGAGCCCAAATATCTTAATTCGCCGGAAAGTGCCCTCTACCACAAGGGCCGGGTGCTTTATGGTCTGCATCAGGCGAAGGAGGGGTTGCGTCGTGCCGGGCGGGTTCTGCTGGTGGAGGGGTATCTGGATGTCATCACCTTGCACCAGGCGGGCATTGACTATGCCGTTGCTGCCAGTGGAACTGCCCTGGGCGATAGCCAGTTGGAGATGCTCTTCCGGGCGGCGACCGAGGTGCTGCTTTGTTTTGACGGCGATAATGCTGGGCGTAATGCCGCCTGGCGCGCGGTGCAGATGGCACCGGAGCATCTGCGCGAGGGGCGTCTGCTGCGGATGTTGTTCCTGCCCGATGGGGAGGACCCCGACTCACTGGTGCGTCAGCATGGGTCCGCGGCGTTTGAATCACTGCTTCCGGGCGCGCGCCCGGCCATTGATTTCTTTTTGGAAGAACTGCAACGCCGACACAATCTTGCAGCAGAAGACGAGAAGGCTCTTTTTCTGCATGCGGCGCGCGATTTTCTGAAGCGGGTGAGCGATCCGATCTTGCGTGAGGTCTATGAGCAACGAGTGCAGGATCTTTGCGGGTTAGCGCCGGTTACCCGGCGGGCGGCGCCGCGCGTGCCACGTAAAGCAGCACTCCCCGCTAGCCGAGGACCATCTCTTTACAAAACGGCGTTGCGGCTATTGCTGAGTTTTCCTGAAGACTCTGCCTGGCAGGCGTTGGATCGCGATTTGTTGCCTTTTCTCTTCGACAGTGACCCCATGGCAAAAAATCTGGCAGAGACCCTTGATATTTTGGCCAACATGACCCATCTAAGTTCTCACGAGTTGTTCGCAAAACTGTCGGTGTCGGAACATGCTGAAGTGTGCTACGCACTGGTGATGGGTGACTCTAGTGGCGCAGAAGATGGTGCGTCGATGCAGCTTGAAATTGCGGGCTGTGTGGCGCGGGTGAATCAGCGTCTTGCTGCGGCGCGCAGCCGCTTTATCAGCCGAGCAGCCGATCAGGGTGGTTTGAGCGCGCTTTCCGAGCAGGAGCGGGCAGAGATGGTACGCTTGTCCCGGCGCGGCAGGCGGAAGGGTGTTTGAGCCGGAAAAAGGGCTGAGGATGCAGGTCTGTGAAGGTGGCACCTTTCCATGCGTGTGGTTTTTCTTATACAATGTGCGGCTTTCCGCGAGTGCAGGGTGGTTATGAGAGACGGTGAGAGTGCAGTGGATAATGAATCTCAGCGGTCTGAGCTGAAGCGGCTTATCGCACGCGGTAAAGAGCAAGGCTACCTGACCTATCGCGAGATCAATGATCATTTGCCTGAAGAGGTCTTCGACCCCGAGCAGATGGAAAATGTCATCTCCATGATCAATGACATGGGTATTGAGGTCTTCGAGGAAGCCCCCGATGGCGAGACCCTGCTGGATGGGGAAGGCGGCTCTGTGGTCGCTGCCCAGGAAGCGGAAGAGGCCGCTGAAGAAGCCCTGGCCGTGGTCGAGGCGGATATCGGGCGGACCAGTGACCCGGTGCGCATGTACATGCGCGAGATGGGCAGCGTCGAACTGCTCACCCGTGAAGGTGAAATCGAGATTGCCCGGCGTATTGAGGATGGCCTGATGCAGGTGCTGCGGGCGGTATCGACCTGTCCGACGACCATCTCTCTTTTGTTGGACGCGGCGGACCGGGTAGAGCGTGGTGAGACACGCCTGGATGAAGTGGTAGACGCCTTTATCGATCCTAATGCACTGGACGCGGAGGCGGTCAGCGCGGATGAGGATGCCGTGCTGGTAGAGGGCGACGAGATTGAGGTTGAGGACGACGAAGAAGAATCCGAAGACGGTGATGTCGAAGTAGACAAGGGTCCGCAACTCGAAGAAGCGTTGGAACGTTTTGCAATCATTCGCGCTGCTTACACCGCGTTACTCGTCAGCTATGCCGATGGTGAAATGCATGGGGAAGCTTACCAGCAGCAGCGTCGTGAGCTTGCGGAGCGCTTCCTGGAAATCAAGCTCAATGTTCGCCAGATCGATGTCATGACCGATGCGCTACGCGGGCTGACTGAGGAAGTACGTCAGTGCGAACGGGAGTTGATGGAACTGTGCATTGAACGTGCACGTTTTCCGCGTAAGGATTTTGTACGCAGTTATCCTGGTCACGAGAGTGATATTGGCTGGATTGATCAGCAAATATCGGGTGGATTTTCTTACAGCGCCCGTTTGATTGAGTTTCGTGACGATATCGTATCGATCATGAAGCAACTGGCGAATATTGAGAAGCGTGCTGGTTTGCCGGTTGTTGAGATCAAAGAGGCCAGCCGACTGATGTCTATTGGTGAGGCTAAGGCACGGCGTGCTAAGAAGGAAATGGTCGAGGCCAACCTGCGTCTGGTGATCTCTATTGCCAAGAAGTACACCAATCGTGGCTTGCAGTTCCTGGATCTGATTCAGGAAGGAAACATCGGTCTGATGAAGGCAGTGGACAAGTTTGAATACCGGCGTGGCTACAAATTCTCTACTTATGCGACCTGGTGGATACGCCAGGCCATTACGCGGAGTATTGCGGATCAGGCGCGGACCATTCGTATTCCGGTACATATGATCGAAACTATCAACAAACTCAACCGGATCAGTCGGCAGATGCTTCAGGAAATGGGACGGGAGCCGACGCCTGAAGAGTTGGCAGAACGGATGGAAATGCCCGAGGATAAAATCCGTAAGGTGTTGAAAATTGCTAAGGAACCCATCTCTATGGAAACGCCCATTGGTGATGATGAAGATTCACATCTGGGTGATTTTATCGAGGATCGGAATGTGACGGCGCCAGCGGATTCTGCCGTTAATGCGGCGATTCGCGAAGTGGTTGAGGAACTGCTCGATAATGGTTTGACGGCGCGGGAGGCCAAGGTGCTGCGTATGCGTTTTGGTATCGGAATGAATACCGACCACACGCTAGAGGAAGTTGGCAAGCAGTTTGACGTTACTCGTGAGCGTATCCGCCAAATTGAAGCCAAGGCACTGCGTAAACTGCGTCATCCCTCCCGCTCGGAGCGGTTGCGCAGTTTTGTGGATGGTGAGGTGACGATCCCGTCCTGATGTGGCTTCTGCTGTATACAGGCGTGGATCTTAGCGCGTTCCACGCTTTTCTTTAGGGCCTGTAGCTCAGTTGGTTAGAGCAGGGGACTCATAATCCCTTGGTCCACGGTTCGAGTCCGTGCGGGCCCACCATACAATCAAGCAGTTAAGTGGCTTTCCTTAGCCATTTATGGATTCTATTGAATAAATGCTGCATTTATGCTGCACTAAGCCTGAACTCAAGTGCAGCGCGGAGTGCAGCATGGCGACCATAAATTCACGGGAAGACCAGGACGGCATCACGATCGGGTGGCAGGCCATCGTCCGGCGGAAAGGGCACCCATCGCAGACCAAGACCTTCCGGGCGAAGCGCGACGCGGAAGCCTGGGCGAGAGGCATTGAGTCGGATATGGAGCGCGGGATCTGGCGGGACCGTAGCGAGGCGGAAAGCACCACGCTTGGCGAGTGTTTTCAGAGATACCTTACCGAAGTCACCCCACGAAAGAAAAACAGCTACCCGGAGGCTTTGAAGCTGGAGCAATGGTTAAGGCGTCCGCTCTCAAAACGGTTCATGGCTTCCATCCGTGGGAAAGATGTCGCAGACGTGATCAAGGATATGGAATCGGAAGGCAAGGGCGGCAACACCATCCGGCTGCACCTTGCCGTGTTCTCTCACGTGTTTAAGGTGGCGAAAACCGAATGGGGGATGGAATCCATCAGTAACCCCTATGAGGCGGTGCGCAAGCCTAAAATCGCCAAAGGGCGAGACCGGCGGCTGATCGATGACGAGGAAGAAAGGCTACTGGCCGCCTGCGCTGACTCCGGTAACCTATGGCTTCATCCTTTGGTTGTATTGGCCATAGAAACGGCCATGAGATCCGGGGAATTAGTGGAAACGTGGGCACTCAACAAAGAGACGGGCCAGCGGGAGAAGATCAGCATTGGCCTGCAATGGTCCGATGTGGACCTGAAACGGCGCACGGCGCACCTGCCCGAGACCAAAAACGGCGATGCCCGCACCGTACCCCTCTCCAGTCGCGCCGTGGCCGTTCTGGAAGCCCTGCCACGCAACCTGGATGGGCGCGTGTTCGGAACCACATATGATGGCGCACATCAGGCTTTCGTGCGGGCCTGCCGCCGTGCCGACATCGAGGACTTGCGTTTCCACGATCTCCGCCACGAAGCGATCACCCGCCTGGCCGAGCAGGGTTTGACGATCATGGAACTTCAAGCCATCAGTGGGCACAAAACCATGCAGATGCTCCTGAAATATACCCATTTGCGGGCGGAAGATCTGGCGCTGAAGTTGAAATAGCACTCGCGGAAGCCTGCAAAATGGCTTTGCTGGAGGCCACCATCCTGCACGCCGACGAGACTCCCTTGCCCGTCCTCAACCCCAGCAGCGGCAAGACGGACAAAGCCTATCTCTGGGTGTATCGCAGTCAGGTGGATGCCCCGCATCTCATCGTGGTCTTTGATTTGATTATGCCCCGGACCGTAAGGGGATCCACGCGCAACACTTCCTGGGCGACTGGCAAGGCATCCTCCAGACCGATGTCTATGAGGGCTATGATGCCCGCTACCGAAAGGAACAAGTCACCGAAGCCGGATGCTGGGCGCATGTGCGGCGCCACTTCTATGACGTGGAGCAGCGGGGTCAGAGTTTGCATACAATTCAATATGTTAGATTGTTTCTCGCTGGACGCGTTTGAGTGCACA
>JAKAVW010000203.1 GCA_021827445.1 Pseudomonadota bacterium | reverse complement strand
TGCAGGGGCGCGCTGAAGGCCTTGGGGGTGTCTTTCTTGAGCAGTTTGCCCTGATGGAGCAGGATGATTTCATCGCAGCGCTCCGCCTCATCAAAATAGGCCGTACTCATGAGGACCGTCACGTCCTTGTCCCGCAGGCCCTGAACAATGTCCCAGAGCTCGCGGCGCGCGATGGGGTCGACACCGACGGTAGGTTCGTCGAGCAGCAGCAGTTGCGGGGCACGCAAGAGTGCGCAGGCGAGTCCGAGCTTCTGCTTCATGCCGCCGGAGAGGGCCCCGGAACGGCGTGCACCAAAGGGACCTAGGGCTGTCAGCTTGAGCAGCTCCTGCTGGCGGGCGCGGGCATCCTTCCGGCTGAGTCCCTGTAGATCAGCATAGAGATCCAGATTCTCCTGTACCGTGAGGTCTTCGTAAAGGCCGAAGCGCTGCGGCATATAACCGATCTCACCCTGAACGGTATTGACCTGACTGCGGGTGTCTGCGCCCAGGACCGTCACTGTTCCGGTATCCGGTCGGAGCAGACCAGTCGCTAGGCGCATCAACGTCGTTTTGCCGGCACCATCGGGACCCAACAGGCCGGTGACGGTGCCTGCCTGCAGCGTAATTTCCAGTCGGTCCAGCGCCTGCACCCGGGCCGGGCCGCGGGCGAAGCTCTTGCTGACCTCGGTAAAACGCAGCGGGGTATCAGCCTCAGCCACGGCTCAGTTTCCGCAGGGATGCGCAGAAAGCTTTTGCGGCTGGTTGTCTGTCAGCGGAATATGAACGGTGACGGGCATACCCAGGCGCAGGCGATGCTGCGGATTGCAGGCATAGACCCGCACCCGGTACACCAGCTCCGTACGCAACTCCGTGGTTTGCACGGTCTTGGGCGTGAATTCCGCAGTGGGTGAAATGAAACCCACCCAGCCCGAGAAAGATTTGCCTGGGAAGGAATCACTGTCGATCGTCGCCTTCATGCCCAGTCGCACCTGCCCCAATGCCTTTTCCGGCAGATAGGCGCGCACCCAGACCGGATTGTCCAATGCCAGAGTGAATACCGGGGTCTGCGGGGAAATCATGTCGCCCGGCTCCAGAATACGATCCTGAACGACGCCGTCTTCTGGCGCATAAAGACGGGTGTCCGTGAGTTCGCGGCGCGCCAGAGACAGACCTGCTTTATCGGCTTGCAACTGCTGCCGCGCCGCCGCAATATCTTCTTTGCGCGGCCCCTTGATGGCCAGGGTCAGTGCCTGCTGGGCATGATCCAGATTGGCGCGCGCCGTTTTCAGGGCGGCAGCGGCATTGTCGAGACTCTGTTTGGGCACATATCGCTGTGCGGCAAGGGCCTGCTGGCGTTGCCAGGTGATCTCGGCATTGCTCAGTGTCGCCTGAGCGGCAGCGGCTTCGGCCCGGGCTTCGGCGATTTCTTCCGGACGGGAACCCGCCAGCAGGCGGGCCAGCACCTGCTCCTGTGCCGCCATACCGGCGGCATCTTTATCTACGGCGTCCTGAAACCGTACGGGGTCCAGATCTGCCAGCAATTGTCCCTTTTTTACCCGGTCGCCCTCCTGCACCCGGAGATCGAGAAGCCGGCCATTGTCGTCAAAGGCCGCCTGTACCTGGCGGATGTCGATATTGCCGTAGATGGTGACGGTTTTTTCCGGGGCGTGATTGCGGCTCAGAAAATAATAGGCGACCGCACCAATGATACCGAGTATGACGACCACTATCACTGCCAGCACACGTTTATTCTTGGAAATGGCCATATCTACTCTCCGATGGTAACGAGCGCTATGTTAGGATGCTTCGTTCCGTCTTAACAGGGCATTGATGGATTCCAGATCCCCCATGCCGATCTGTCCTGACGCCGCTTTCAGTTGTACGCGCGCGACCACCTGATTGTAAAAGGCCACATTATAATCCTGTTCGGCACGGATATAGTCTGTGGCGGTTTGCAGCAGGTCGATGATGGAGCGGGTACCCACCTCATAGCCTTTGCGCGTACCTTCCAGAGAAATCTTGGCGGAAACCAGGGTGGCTTTGGCGGCGTGAAGTTCGGCTACGCTATCCTTGAGATTGAGAAAGGCGGTCTGGGTGTTGAGGGTAACTTCATCCCGAATATTGGCGACATGATCGACGCTGGCGACGGTCTGGGCCTGTGCCTGTTGCACCGAGGCGGAAGTATGACCGCCCTGATAGAGCGGTACGGAGAGGTTGAGACTCACCCCCGCCTGATTTTCGACCATCCCTGGCAACATGCTGCCCAAGGTATGTTGGGCTATCCCCTGTAGATTGACTAACGGCCAGCGCGCCCGCTGGTTGTATTGTACCTGCTCCTGCGCCGTATGCAGCTGCGCTTCCGCCTGATGCATCAGAGGCTGATCAATGACAGCATCTTGCACCCAGGTGCTCATGTCATCAGGCTCGGGACCCATGGCTTGGTAATGGCCGAGATTATCAAGTATGCCCACAGGATGATGGGTGAGTCGCTGCAAAGTGCGTTGTGCGACGGCCACTGTGTTATGGGCTTTGATAAGATCCGCCTCAGCGGCATCGACACGGGCTTATGCCTCACGCACGGCAATGATGTCGCCGGTGCCTACTTTTAGCGTGGTCTTTGTCTGTTGGTAAATGCTTTCCAGCAGATTTTTCTGTTTTCTGGCGACCCGCAGTTGTGCCTGCGCCTCCAGCACCCCGAAGTAGGCCTGCGCCACCTGCAAAGCCAATTGCTGTTCCGTATAGGTCAGCGCAGCAGCGCTGGCCTGGATTTTGGTGCCAGCCTGTTTCAGTGCGGTCCATGCCTGTCCGTTGAAGACGGATTGGGTGATATTGACGCTGTAACTATCAGACAGGTAGGCACGATTTATGGGCGCTGCGCCGAATCCCGTAATACTGGCGGTATTAAACCCCACTCCGGCTCCAGCTCCAATGTGTGGCAACAGGGCGGAACGGGCCAGCGGTGTGTCCTGCATCTCTGCGCGGAAATCGGCACGGGCATGGGCGAGCACCGGATCGGTTTGGTAAGCCTGCTGGTAGGCCTCAATAAGGTTTTCCGCCCAAGCGGGTGTGGAGGCTGTGGCCAGGCCAATCAGCAGCAGGGACAACAATTGAGCACGATGGGTTGAACGCATGGCGAATCCTATCATTTGGAAAGCAGATGATTATTTTCTAAATCGGTCATATCCAGTGCCTTTGTTGGTCCGGGTCGGCGCGGTGCTTACGGCTCCCTTTTTTTTGGCCGCAGCCCGTAGCCTGCCACAATCACTGGCCGTTATTCCAGGACCGCTCCTTTTTGCTCAGCTCTTTGAGAAAATTGGCGATTCCATCACGGGCCACTGTTTGCCCGTAAGTATCCCGGTAACTCAGGTTCATGCAGATCCCGTCGATAAATACATCGTAAATCTTCCAGCCAGAACTCTCCTGGAGGAACGCATAGGTGACCGGAATGTTCGCCAGCCCGTTCGTTTGCAGAATCATCGTATTCACCTGCACGACGTCAGGATTTTGATATATCTGGCGGCTGCTGAGGATCCGTACCGTCTGTCCAGAGTAATGACTGAATGCAATCATGTACGTGTGGACCAGATGGTCATGAAATCCAGATGGGGCAGTACAATGTCCGCGATATGGTTTTGGACGGCTGGCGTGAAAGATTGTCCCTCATGCCCCTGCAATACGTGAATGACCTCTTGGGTTATGCCCTGGACGATGGTGGTGGGCGTATCCGGTGCTGCCGCCCAGACCACCGCACTCCACAGGAGCAGGGCGAATGTGCTCAGGATACTGTTCAGCACTCTGAGACGATACAGTTTTGCAATATATGTTCTGTTCATGATGACACCCTTTGCACGAATACGTGCGGAATCAACTCAGAGGAAACGAATAGGTAACCAGGAGCTCGTTTTCTCCCGGATTACGCGGGTAGATATCCGCATTGGATAAATGCGCTATTTTCAGCCCCAATCGCCCGCCGTTATCCATCTGGTAGGCCAGTCCCAACTCCAGCCGGAAGAGAAACGTACTGCCCATATTTTTACTGTTACCCTGACTATAGCCACTGACGGCCGCTTCAGGTGTCAGTATCCAGTGCGGTGTCAGGGCGAGGTCGGCGTACAGGCCGCCATAACCATCGACGCCACCATCGGTGTTGGCCAACAAGCCCAACATGTAACCGATACCATAAAATCGAAATCCGGACTGGTACTCTACATTGAACTCGGCTGGGGTATGGTTGTAGCCGCCATTATCGACCGCACCAACCAGGTTGAAAACGCCCGCGCCCGCGCTGAGATACGGTGCGCCGCTGGGCATCAGGGTAGCGGCCCCAGCTAAAGGTGGCACTAGAAACAACGTCAGCACGCAGAGAATCCGTAGCCACTGAAAACGGACAGAAAAGAACGTGTGCTGCATAAACCCTCCCTTTATGCAGTAAACGATTTATGTGGTTGTATCGGGATCTATTTTTACAGGATTCAGCCCGCCAGCCGATAGCCGTCGGCGTCTTCACCCCGGATACGCCGCCAGATCACCTGCGGGGTGAGGCGGTTGGACACAACGATAAAAACCTTGCGAAAATGGCCCGGTGGACACTGAACCGCCTTGACGGCATGCCAGGAGTGATCGGTCTGGGCGAAGAGAAAGCGGCGATTACCCAGCACCTGCGAGGCGCCGACCTCGCGCAAGTCCGCATAGTCCGGGGCCGAGTGACGTGGCCATTTGCCCCCATCGTCCAGCACCAGGGTCTGCCCACCCCAAGCCTCATCCCAGTCCTTTGGCGTATTGAAATAGAAGATATGAGAACCGATCTTGCGCCGGGCGTCGGTATGTGGCGAGACGGAAGCGCCAGGTGGGGCGTAATGCCAGTGCATGGTGAGAATGACAGGTGTCCTGGGGCTCAAACCCAGCATCTCCCGCCAGAAGGATTTATAGGTATCACTCTGCAATTCATGGATAAAATGGTTCCAGCTCGATGCCAGTATCTTCTCCAGCTTCGGACGGTACTGGAGCGCAAGGCGATCATAACTTTGTTGCCCGTGCGCCCTTTTATAGCCCATTTGGGACTAAAAAAAGGACGGGGTCGGGGAGATCCTTGCAGAGTTGGTCAAATTTTTCGGGATAAAGAAAATCTGCTATGCGGATCCATGGATAAGGCTGGGTACGCTGAAAGTTTTAGGCTTGGGTGCGCAACCTGCTCATGGCAGACGCGTCGATAGTTTGCATAAAAATCCTCCAGAATGGTCTACTGTAACTCGGCATGATGGCGCAACAGGCCCAATGCCTCCTCTTGTAGCTGTCTGACCCGTTCATGGCTTACGCCTAACTCTTTGCCGATAGCGGAAAGTGTCTCCCCTTCCTGGCCGTCCATACCGAAACGGCGGATCAGGACCAAGCGATGCCGTACGTCTAGGCACAGGAGCGCCCGATGGATCTGCCTCTGAAGCTCCTCCTCCTCAAGAGACGCCTCCACTCCCGGCTGACCAGTGTCCGCCAGCGTCTGGGCCAAAGACAAGCTGCCCTCCCGTCGGGAGGGGGCGTCCAGACCGACCGCATGGCGGTCCTGCCGCAGACAGTCCTCCACATAGGCGACGGACTTTCCCATGGCCTGTGCAACCTCCTCTGCGCGAGGTTCGCCACGCATCGTTTGTGCGAGCCGCCGAGAGCTGCGCAGTACCGCGCTCAGGTTTTTGATGATATGGATGGGCAAACGCACCACCCGCGACTGGTTTATAATGGCACGATCAATACCCTCGCGAATCCACCAGGTGGCGTAGGTGGAGAAACGAAATCCCCGCGCCGGATCAAAAAGCTCTGCGGCACGTAGCAACCCGAGATTCCCCTCTTCAATGAGATCGATGAGTGGGAGGGTGTGCTGCTGGTAGCGGCGCGCAATGCGGACAACGAGACGGAG
>JAKAVW010000202.1 GCA_021827445.1 Pseudomonadota bacterium | reverse complement strand
GCGGCTGACCAGGGCCAGCGGCCAGTATTCCTTGCTGAAGCTGCCGATGACCCAGTCCGGCTGCACCCTGCGGATAGCTCGACGCAAGGCACGGATGCCGCCGGGATCGGCGCTGTTGCGGAAGACTCCGAAATGCCGGGTCACCGGCGCAGTTTCCAGCGACTGCGCGATCCGTCCCTGGGGGTGCACCAGACAATGCATCTCCACCCCCTGCTCCGCCAGGGCGCGACTCAGGGTGATCATATGCGTTTCCGTACCGCCACCGCCGGGGTTGGTGCCCACCCAGAGCAGACGCGGGGCGGTGGTCAATGGTGGTCCTCATGCCGGGTCAGCAGTTGCAGGGGGAACACATGGGACGCGTGATGCCCGCCGACCATCACCCGTGGCAAATCAAAGAGATCCCCACCGGGCAGGGCGCGACCCCGCCGCACGGTCACCGCGGCGGCAAAACCTGCGCGCCGGACCGCCTCCCGTTCACGCAGCCCTGCCGCACCATAGGGATAACAGAATTGGGTCACCGGCACCGTCAATATTTCTTCCAGTTCGCGCCTGGAACCCGCCACTTCATCGTCCAGCTCGGATTCACCCAGCTCCGGCAAGCGCGGATGATGACGGCTGTGCGCCCCGACCTCCATTCCGGCATCCCGCCAGCGGTGTAACTCATTCAGGTTCATCAGTGGCTTATGTGTCCCAAGCTGCTGCGCATCCCAGTGATTGTCGGCACCGATGGCGGCGCTCACCACGTAGCAGGTGGCGGTAAAGCCATAGCGCCGCAATACCGGCAATGCGCATTCGAGATTATCCCGATAACCGTCGTCCAGAGTAATCACCGCCACCTTGCCCTCCCGCTCCCCACGCAGATAGGGCAACGCCGCAGACATGGACAAACCGCGATAACCCAACCACTGCAGCAGCGCCATTTGCCGCGCAAAACGCCGGGGCGAAACATAGAGGCCGCGCAGCCTGACCCCTTTCGGGGCCACCGCTACGTTGTGGTACATCAGAATGGGAACCGGCTTCACGCGGGCGGATCAAGATGTATCGTGTGACGCACCACATAGGTCTTTTTATCCTGAGACTCATGGTAAATGCGCGACAACATCTCCCCAACAATGCCGGTATTGAGAAATTGCAGTCCGGCGAGGAAAAACAGCACACCGGCAATCAGCATGGGGCGTCCGGAAATCGCCGCGCCATAGCCAAATTTATCCACAAAAAGATACAGCAGCATGGCCGAACCGATGCCTGATAACGCCAGCCCGATCACCCCGAAAAAATGCATGGGTCGCTGGCTGTAGCCCAGAAAAAATTTGACGAAGAGCAGATCCACCAGCACCCGGAAGGTACGGGTGATGCCGTATTTGCTGTGCCCCGCCCGGCGCGGATGGTGCCGTACCGGCACCTCGACGATGCGATCCGTATAAGTCAGGGTGGAAAGCCAGGCCGGGATAAAGCGATGCATTTCGCCGTACAGGCGCACCCCCTTGATCACCGAGGCCCGATAGGCTTTGAGGGTGCAGCCATAATCGTGCAGATAAACCCCCGTGAGGTGGCGAATCAAATGATTGGCAATCCGCGACGGCATTCTGCGTAACAACAGACCGTCCTGCCGGTTTTTCCGCCAGCCGGCCACCACGTCCAGATTCTCCTCCAGCAGACGCCGGGCCAGAGGCAGGATATCTTCCGGATCATTTTGCAGATCCGCATCCAGGGTCACAATCACTTCGCCCAAGGCGGCATCGATCCCCGCCTGCATCGCCGCCGTCTGGCCGAAATTGCGCTGCAGGTGGATGATCTTGAATTGCGCGCCCCGCGCCTCTGCCGCGCGGTCCAAAGCCGCGGCACTCCCGTCCCGACTACCATCATCGACGATGATCACCTCGGCATCAGCGTCCCCCAAGGCATGGCTCAGGGCCCTACAAAGCGGCAGGACACTGTCGACCTCGTTGTAGAGCGGAATAACGACGGAAATAAGGGCCATTTACCCGTTCCAGTGCTGGAGATAAGCGCGGGTGGCAGCGGCAGGGTCTTGCGCTTCGAGAATACCGGAGAGTACCGCCACACCGCACGCGCCAGCGGCCAGAGCCTCGGGCACCCGTGCTGCCGTCATCCCACCGAGCGCAATAAGGGGCAAAGACGACTCAGTGGCCATCGCCGCGAAAGCCTGAGACCCCAGCGCCGCCGCACCCGGATGGCTCGGGGTGGGGAAAAGCGGCGAGAGAAAGGCATAGCGGGCACCACGCCGCGCCGCCTGCAGCAAGCCTGCAGCATCATGACAAGACACCCCGAAAGCCGCTTCGGATCGCACCCCCGCGTCAAGCTGGGTTTGCGTCAGATGCCGTCCGGTCCGTGGCCAGTCGGGCAAAGGATCAGGATGATTGAGGTAGACCTGCGCGCCCTGCGCCAACACCCCGGCACACAGCGCCGACAGTACGGCGGCGGTTGGGGCATCCGGCACGTTTTTGCAGCGCAGCACTAACCAGCGCAGTCCAGCGCCCAGCGCAGCTTCCAGAGACTGCTGAAAATCGAGTAGCAGCAACCTGTCCGGATCGGCAATCAGGCAAAGGGACGGCTGAGGCAAAGCCTCCGCCAATACCGCCGCCGTCATACGAAGATTCGCAGGGAGACATTCCAGCGCCGGAATTTCCCAAGGATAGAGCCAACGTACCTCCTGCCCTTCCCGCCCATGGGCAGTGCCCGTCCAATGCCGCACCCGGTAAAAATGCAGGCGCACCGCACGCTCCGGATAGGTATAATCGAGCACCCGGAACAACTCCGGCGCCGTAACGGTGATGCCCACCTCTTCCCATAGCTCCCGGACCAGTGCCTGTTCCGGCGTTTCGCCGGGGTCTACTTTGCCGCCGGGAAACTCCCAAAAACCTGGCCAGGGCTTACCCTCCGGGCGCAGTGAGACCAGCAAGCGCCCGGAGGCATCTTCAATAATTCCGGTGGCGACGGGAACGGTAAACATCAGCTACGGTAATCGGCGTTGATACGGACATAGTCATAGGATAAGTCACAGGTCCAGATTTGCGCCTCGGCGGCCCCCCTGCCCAGATCAACTCGCACCGGGATTTCCTCCTGGGCCATCACGGCCTGTCCGGCTGCCTCACTATAATCAGGGTCGCGGGCACCGTCGCGGACGATGCGCGTGTCGCCCAACCAGACCTGCACCCCATCCACTTCCAGGTCGTCCACGCCGGCTGAACCAATGGCCGCCAGCAGACGTCCCCAATTCGGGTCAGAAGCAAAGAAAGCCGTCTTGATCAATGGACTATGGGCCATCCGGTAGGCTATCTGCAGGCACTCTGCTGCGTCACGCCCGCCCAGAACGTGGATGGGGATAAACTTGGTCGCCCCCTCGCCATCGCGCACCACAGCCTGCGCCAGCCACTGCGCCACGGCCGTGATGGCGTCTCTCAGGCTTAGGTAGCGGGGATCCGCTACTGAAGAGATAGGCGGTAGCGCGGCCTGCCCCGTCGCCATCAGGATGCAGGCATCATTCGTCGAAGTGTCACCATCCACCGTAATGCGGTTGAAGGATTGCGCCATAGCCTCCTGCAGGCACTGCTGCACTGCCGCCCCCTGCAAAGGGGCGTCGGTGGCGATATAGGCCAGCATCGTGGCCATATCCGGGCGGATCATCCCTGAGCCCTTGGCCATGCCCGTCACCGTGATGGTCACACCATCCATTTCCAACTGCCGGGAACAAGCCTTGGCAATGGTATCCGTGGTCATAATCGCGGCTGCGGCCACCTCCCAGTGATCTTCGGCGAGCGTCTCGATACAGGTTGGCAACACCCCGGCAATTTTCTCCGCGAGCGCTACCGGTTCGCCAATGACGCCCGTAGAAAAAGGCAAAACGGCCTCCTGCGCACAACCCAACTGCCCGGCCACCACCTGACAACTCGCCTCTGCCGCCTGCAACCCGGCGGCGCCCGTACCCGCATTGGCATTGCCCGTATTGATAATCAGCGCACGCACACCGGGTCCCGCCGTCAGGTGACGCTGTGCCACCAGCACCGGCGCCGCACAGAAACGATTACGGGTAAAAACACCCGCCACCTGGGACCCTTCCGCCAGATGGATCAGGGTCAGGTCAGCACGATTCGCATAACGAATGCCTGCTTGTGCCACGCTAAGGCGAACCCCCGCTATAGGCAGGATATCCCGGGGCGGGTAGAGACCAACGGCCATATGCTTTCCTTATTGCAAGCGCCCATGACAATGCTTGTATTTTTTACCGGAACCACAGGGGCAGGGCTGATTCCGCCCCACTTTGTCCCCATTGACTACGGGGTCATGACCAGCCTCCTGTTCACCAATGATCCCGAACCCCGCCACAGCAAGGCCTGCATTTTCAACGGCGGGCGCTGCAGCCGCCGCAAAATCAGGATGGGAGAACTGCAAATGCTGGGGCTGGGCAACCCGGGCAAGAGCATCCCAATCCACTGGTTCTGCGGGCGTCGGGCTCACATGTAAGCGCGACAAGGTACTGATCACCTCTTCGCGCACCCGCCCCAGCATGACATTGAACATGGCCAGCGATTCTTTTTTGTATTCTTGCTTGGGATTTTTCTGGGCATATCCACGCAGATGGATGCCTTCACGAAGATGATCCATGCTCGCCAGATGGTCCTTCCACTGACTGTCCAGAACCTGCAGCATGATGGACTTCTCGAAGTGACGCGCCATTTCGCTACCCAGAAGTTCTTCCTTGGCCGCATAAGCCGACAACACCATCTCCATGATCCGCTCGCGCAAAGCGGCGTAGGCGAGGCCCTTATCCTGCTCCAGCCATTGTCCGACCGAAACCTGCAGACCAAAAATCCGCTCCAGTGCCGCTTCCAGGCCAGGCAGATCCCAGCGCTCCTCCATAAGGCCTTCGGGCGCAGTATCGGCCAGCACCGCGTCGAGGACGTCATCACGCAGCGCCTGGATTTCCGAACTGACGTCATCCGCATCCATGAAGGCATTACGCTGCTGATAGATGATCCGGCGCTGCTCATTGGCCACGTCATCGTATTCCAGCAACTGTTTGCGGATATCGAAGTTGCGACTTTCCACCTTGCGCTGGGCATTCTCGATCGACTTGGTCACCCAACTGTGCTCAATCGCCTCGCCCTCTTTCATGCCCAGCTTCTGCATCAGACCGCCCAGACGGTCACTGCCAAAAATACGCATCAGCGGATCATCCAGGGAAAGGTAAAAACGGGTGGTGCCGGGGTCGCCCTGACGACCGGAGCGCCCCCGCAACTGGTTGTCTACCCGCCGCGATTCATGACGTTCGGTGCCGACAATATGGAGTCCGCCCGCGGCTATCGCCGCATCATGCAGTCCCTGCCAGGCACCCTTGAGAGACTCGATCTGTCGGGCTTTTTCCGCTTCTTCCAAATCTGGATTGGCCAGCACCATGCCCACCTGATGTTCGACATTGCCGCCCAACACAATGTCGGTACCACGCCCCGCCATATTGGTGGCGATGGTCACCATTCCTGGTTTGCCGGCCTGCGCAATAATCTCTGCTTCACGCTGATGCTGCTTGGCGTTCAGCACTTCATGAGGAATCCCCGCCTGCTTGAGCTGGCGGGACAAGAATTCGTTATGCTCGATAGAGGTAGTACCCACCAGTACCGGCTGGCCACGCTGCTGACAGTCGCGGATATCCTCAACAATGGCCGTCCACTTTTCCTGGCTGGTGCGATAGATGAGATCGGCAAAGTCCGTCCGTTTCACCGGCTTATGAGTCGGTATCATTACCACTTCCAGCCCGTAAATCTGGTTCAGCTCAAAGGCTTCGGTGTCCGCGGTACCGGTCATGCCCGAAAGCTTTTCATACATACGGAAATAATTCTGGAAGGTAATGGAGGCCAGGGTCTGGTTTTCATTCTGAA
>JAKAVW010000201.1 GCA_021827445.1 Pseudomonadota bacterium | reverse complement strand
TGTGGGTGTCACCCGTGCCCACCTTGAAGAAGACGCCGGTAAATCACTTCACGAGGCCTTTATCGGTCAGTCCGGCATCGACCTGAATCGTGCGGGCACACCGTTGTTGGAAATCGTGTCTGAGCCAGATATGCGGTCGTCGGTCGAGGCGGTGGCGTATCTCAAGAAACTGCATGCCCTGGTGCGTTATCTGGATATTTGTGATGGTAACATGCAGGAAGGCTCCTTCCGTTGCGACGCCAACGTCTCTCTGCGGCGGCCGGGTGCGGCATACGGGACCCGGGCAGAGATTAAGAATCTCAACTCTTTTCGTTTTCTGGAAAAGGCGATTGAATACGAGATCGTTCGCCAGCGCGATATTCTGGAGAGCGGTGGTCAAATTGTGCAGGAAACCCGTCTCTATGACGCCAATCGCGACGAAACCCGCTCCATGCGCAGCAAGGAAGAAGCCAACGACTACCGCTACTTTCCCGACCCCGACCTGCTACCGTTGGTGCTGGCCGAGTCGCGTATTGAACGGGTACGGGACACCCTTCCTGAGTTGCCTGATGCCAAGCGTGCCCGCTTTATGCGTCAGTACGCGCTGACGGCCTACGATGCGGGGGTGCTCACCGCCAGCCGTGTCCTGGCAGATTACTACGAGCAGGTGGCCGCCGGTGTGGATGGTAAGCTGGCGGCGAACTGGGTCATGGGCGACCTGCTCGGCGCCCTCAACAAGGCGGGTGTTGAGATTGAAGATTGCCCGGTTCCTGCAGAAAAACTGCGTCTGCTGGTTCAGCGAATCGAGGACCAGACGATCTCTGGAAAAATTGCCAAAGAAGTTTTTGAGGGGATTTTCTATCGTGGTGGCGAGGTGGACGCTATTATTGATAGTCGGGGTCTGCGGCAGATCACCGATGGGGCGGCTATTGCGGCGATGGTGGATACCATTGTGACGGCCAATCCACAACAGGCGGCCGATTTCCGCGCCGGAAAGGACAAACTGCTGAGCTTCTTTGTGGGTCAGGTGATGAAAGCCAGTCAGGGGAAAGCGAATCCTGATCAGGTAAACGCTATTTTGCTGGAGCGTTTACAGAAAGGTTAGTACAAGCGAGATTTGTTCATGTGAAAGGGGCACCCTGGAACCACCAGAGTGCCCCTTTGTTGTTGAGCCAGCCGATCAGGAGGCCGGAACTGTTGCCGGTACGTCCTTGACCAGTTTCAGAAAGGCGCTGAATGGACCCATGTTCTCCATGGCTTCCATTTTCGGACCCTTGAAATTTAAGTCGCCCCACATCATGGCCATCATGGGTGAACCCATGTGGTGCCAGTTATGGGTGGTAGCCCACATCTTGTAGTCGTAATTGTAGTTAAGTTTGGTGACTTTGATGGGGCCGCCATAGATGCATTCGGCTTTGCCCCCCTTCAGGGCGATTTCGAGCTGCACGGGCGGGGTGGTCTTCATGTTGGAGTCAGAAACCTCCATTACCTTGTAACCTTTGCCACCATTGTTTTTGGCCCAGGAACCGGCCAGCTTGTCGGTTAATGTTGGGCTGTTGTTCCAGGCAGTGCAGAGATTTTGCGCCCAGGCAGGGGACATAAAAGCCGGAGCAGTGGCGGGGGCCTGGGTAGTGCTGTTTGTTGCCGCAGAGGGGGCGTCGGCTGCCACAGCCATTGTCGACCCCGCCAAACCAAGCCCCAAGATGGCAGCTATTGTCATTTTTTTGAACATCGACCTCTCCTCCATGTTGCATATTACTATCGCCGCGCTCCAAGATGAGCGCATTAAGTAGTATAGCCTCTGGTGGGTGTTGCTGGTACCAAGGTATTTTTAATTGCTCGATAAATAAGCAGAAAATCATTATATAAGATTTTAGTGGGGGGAGTGTTACCTCCATTCCCATCGGGCAGCACTTTCGTTAAACTACTGGGCCACGGAGGTGTGGCAGAGTGGTTGATTGCACCGGTCTTGTCCCCAAATCGAGCCCCTGCCGGGAAACGGGCAGGGTGGCAGGAATCAAATTCGGCGAAGCCCCTGGTATATCCGAGGTAACGCCGAGCCAAGCCGGGATTGTTCCGGAAGGTGTAGAGATCAGACGGTTCCCACCTACAGCCTCGCGGCCAGGGTGAAGGCATGATCCAGACTCCAAAAGGACCCTTGTGGCCCTGTGGCGAAAGCCATAGCGGGTAAGGAAAACCGGCAGGGGTTAACGCCCCTCGTGAGTTCGAATCTCACCGCCTCCGCCATTATATGACAGGGCTCCCTGAATATTCAGGAGATTTTTTGGCGATTCGGCCTCGTCTTGCTTCAGATCCTATCGAGCCAAGAGAATAATAAGCAGGAGCGTCCATGGGTGGTCTAAAGTGGTCAAGCATTGTGCCAGTTTGTGGACTGTTGCTGGCGTCTTTTGCTGCAGGGGCACAGGCCGAGGGGCCTGGATCTGGCTGGCAATCGCTGAAAAGTTGGGGGCAAAATCAGTGGTCAGCGGCCACCGCCGCACTGCCGCACACGCCAGTAACGGTGCCGGCGCAAGGGACGATTGAAGTGGCTTTCTCGCCGCCGGGCGGGGCGACGGCGGCCATCGTGCAGGCGGTCGGCGAGGCGAAGCAGCGGGTCTGGGTGCAAGCCTATAGCTTCACCAGCGCGCCGATTGCCAAGGCCGTGCTCAGTGCCGCCAAAAGAGGTGTCGAAGTGAAGGTGGTGCTGGACAAGAGCCAGCGCACCCAGAAATATTCAGTGGCCGATTTTTTCGCCAACCAGGGTGTGCCCGTTTACATTGATGACCAGCACGCCATCGCCCACAACAAGGTGATGGTGATCGATTCGGGGACACTGATCATGGGCAGCTTTAATTTCAGTAAGGCGGCAGAGCAGGCCAACGCCGAAAATCTCCTGATATTTCGCGGAAGTCCTGCATTACAGCAGCTCTACGCTGACAACTTCCGCTTTCATCTCAGCCACTCGACGCCCTACACGGCGCGTCATGGCCTGGATTAAGGCAGCCTAGACGAGTCCTTCCAGCAACTGTACATCAACCAGACTGCCGGCCTTGGCATGCTCCGCTTCGGCCGCGAGAATGATCAGGCAGTCGGCATGGGCCAGTCCACTCATAATATGCGAGGCCTGCGGACCAATCCCCGTCACCTGTAGTCCGGTGGGGGTCTGCAGCAGTCGACCGCGCTGAAAATCGGTGCGTCCCCCTTTTTTCTTGAGATCTTCCGCGAGAGGGAGCTGTAGCAGCGGCGCGGTCCAGGGGGCCGTTTTGCCCATGCGCTTGAGGATGCTGGGACGTACGAACTGGTAAAACGTCACCACGGTGGCAACAGGGTTGCCGGGCAGACCAAAAAATATGGCGTCGCCCACTTGTCCGAAAGCCAGAGGGCGCCCTGGTTTCATGTTTATTTTCCAGAAATTGATGGTGCCGAGGCGGCCGAGGAGTTCGGCGATGTAGTCGGCGTCGCCCACCGAGACGCCGCCGGTGGTGATCACCATATCGGCCATGGTTGCGGCGCTGTGCAGTGCCTGTTCGATCTGCTCAGGATCGTCGGCGATACGGCCGAGATCGAGAATTTCACAGCCGAGGCGTTGCAGCATGCCGTGCAGGGCGTAACGGTTACTGTCGTAGATTTGTCCTGGACCCAGCGCGCCGCCCAATGGGCGTAACTCATCGCCGGTAGAGAAAAATGCGACCCGCAGACGGCGATACACGGCGAGTTCAGCAACGCCCAGACTGGCGAGCAGCCCGATTTGGGCGGGACGCAGCCAGGTTCCGGCTTCAAGGGCCAGGGCTCCGGCCTGTAGGTCCTCACCGGGCTGGCGGATATTCGCTCCCGTCTTGCTGACCGCCTGCGGAGTGACCTGATCAGCGTGGACTTCTGCCTGCTCCTGAATGAGGATGGCATCCGCGCCTTCCGGGACTACGGCACCGGTCATAATACGTACACACTCGTCGGCACCGACATGCCCCTTGAAGGGCTGTCCGGCAAAAGACTGGCCGATGATGCGTCGTACGGCATCGCCGTCAATGCTGCGTAGGGCGTAGCCATCCATGGCCGAATTGGACCAGGCGGGCACGTTGGCAGGGGCATGAATGTCGGTGGCCAGTACCCGTCCCAGCGCATGGCCGAGATGGATATTTTCGGTACCTTGCACCGGCAGGCTGGCCGCGAGGATGGCATCCCGTGCATTGGCGACACTTTTAGCCAGGGAATCATGTTCGTTACCACCACAACAGTGAGCCATGTTTAATCTTCCTTTTTTATCCATTGCCAGATGAATTGCGCGATGGCGGACGGCGTATTCAGGTCTAGTTGAGCGCAGGTGGTGTCCAGAGCGCTCTCCGTCGCCACGGCCATGATGCAGGGGTCATCTGCCGCAAGCAGGGGATGCCCGAGGGTTGGCCGGTGCACTTCGATTTTCGGCACTGCCAGTGCCTTGTTTCCCTCCATCAGGAGAAGGTCTGGTGGTGGTTGCAGACTGGCGCTGATGGTCTCCAGGCTGACTTCTGCCGGAGCCGGTCTGGTCGTAAACCAGCGGTAGGGGCCTTGCAGTAACACGGTATCCGCCCCTGCCTCCCGCAAGCGGTAACTGTCTTTTCCCGGCACATCCCAGTCCACGTCATGATGGGTCGACTTGACGACGGCGACCTTCAGTCCATATCCGCGCAACAGGGGAATCAGGGCGCAGAGCAGGGTGGTCTTGCCGCTACCGCTGTATCCTACTACACCGAGCGTTTTCATGTCATATCCTCTGGATGATTGCAGTTACGCAGCAGGTCGGCCGGCAGGGTAAGAGCGGCAAAAGGAATGTCCTGGAACCAGCCTTGCGCTCGCCGCCCACCGCCGTCCAGATAACATTGTAGTTGGGGCAGCAGATCGCAGCGGCACAGGCAGATGACAGCATGCCAATGCTTGGTGCTGCGCACCACCACCAGGTCATGTCCGCCTTTGGCCTGCCACATGCGGCGCACGATATCGTGCGGTAACCAGGGGCTGTCTACCGGGATGCTGGCTACCCAGGTTTGGGACGCAGCATGTATTCCGGCGGCCAGGCCCATGAGCGGACCCTGAAAAGCTGTCGTCAGATCAGAGACGACTGGATGCCCCCATTGCGCATAACGGTCCAGATTGCGGTTGGCGCTGATGACGATGTCGGTACAATCCCCGTGCAAGATGGCGAGGGCCTGCTCAATCAGAGGTTTTCCCTGCCAGTTAAGCCAGCCTTTATCCGCACCACCCATGCGACGACCGGCGCCACCGGCCAGAATGATTCCGGTGACCGGCAGCCGTTGTTGTGCATTCCGCGCGTTCAGTGTGTATGTGGGTGCCGGGGTGCTGATGGATGGGTTCACGGGTGTCGTGCCTTGCTGGCAATGCCTATGCTATCCTTCCACAATTCTTTCCTGGGGAAAACCCGGAGCGGTGTATGTGGAATTGGTTGCGGGGCAAGATGGAGCCTGTCGCCCCACCCAGCGGAGTCGTGATAGACGCAGGTATCCCGGCGCAAGATCGGGTGGCGGAACTCCCTTTGCCGGAGCCCCTTTTTGTTCTGCACTACAACGGATTCGGTCTGTTGCCGGAAAATCCCGAGCTGCGTCGGATTCTGCTGGAGACGGCGCGGGGTGGTGACTTCCTCCGGGACATGCCGCGCGTCAGCGCCCAGCAATTGGCGGCAAGGGCCGGATTGCAGGTGCGCTTTGGCGTGGATACCGACACCGTGGTGCGTTTCTTTCGGGTGCTGCACGCCGAGATTACCCGGCGCATGTATGTGGAAGCCGCCCGGGAGCGCGAAGGCGCGGCGGGGCTGCGCCTGACTCTACGTAAGCCGGAAACGGCCACGCCGGAAGACCAGGCCATCGTCAACGCCGATGCCCATGCTCTCGGTGCCGGGGTCTATCCCTTTACCCATATTCCCGAAAACCCCCA
>JAKAVW010000200.1 GCA_021827445.1 Pseudomonadota bacterium | reverse complement strand
TCTCGAACTTGTCAGCCAGTTCGATTTCCTTGGCGACGGAGACGCCGTCCTTGGTAATGGTGGGGGCACCGAAAGACTTGTCGAGCACCACGTTACGGCCCTTGGGACCCAAGGTGACCTTGACGGCGTCGGCGAGCACGTTAACGCCGCGCAACATCTTCTCGCGGGCATGTTCAGCAAAGGCTACTTGTTTAGCTGGCATAAATACTCCTCAAAATATGTGGAAAGGGTTGGGATATTCAGCAATGCTTACTTTTCGACGACCGCCATGATGTCGTCTTCACGCATCACCAACAGTTCTTCGCCGTCCACTTTGATCTCAGTGCCGGCATATTTGGCGAACAGCACGCGGTCGCCAACTTTGAGGTCGAGGGCGCGAATTTTGCCGTCTTCCAGAATCTTGCCATGGCCAGCGGCGACAACTTCACCCTGCACAGGCTTTTCTTTGGCGGTATCGGGAATGATGATGCCACCGGCAGTCTTCTGCTCTTCTTCCAGGCGACGAATAACGACGCGATCATGCAAAGGACGCAATTTCATTGAGCATTTCCTCGTTTTATACAGGTTAGTGGATGACTTCATCCTGGGCGCTGTTAGCAGTCGCACCCATCGAGTGCTAATCATAGGCGCTGAGAATGTTCTGTCAAGGGGGAAACGGAAATCACGGGGCTTTTGTTTAGGTAATGCGGGTCCAGAGCGATTGCAGGCTGCGCAGGAGCACGACATCGGCACCCTGCAAGCGATGGTTTATCCCAGGTAAGGGGCGGATAGCCAGTTCCGGTGCATGGGCACGGGCGGCGAACCGATAACTGAGGGCAAGGGGTACGTCCTTATCGGCACTGCCGTGGAGAATTTCTACGGGACAATGCAGATAAGGCGGGAAGCGCAGCAGGTCGTAACGCCAACTGTCCGCCACCAGATCAAACCGCATGTGTAGTTCACCGAGGCCATAAGGGGTTGCCCAGCAGCGCAGGTTAGTGTCTTGCCAGACTTGCTGTTCGTCAGCGGGCAGACGCCGGAAGGCCTCCTGGATAAAATTATAGGCGGGAGCGATGAGGAGCAAGGCGCGGATCTGTTTTGGCCAGCGGGTAGCGGCGATGGTGCCCAGCCAGCCACCCAGACTGGAGCCTACCAGGAGCACAGGGCGATCTTCCAGCATTTGCAAAATCAATTGGAGATCGGCCAGATAACGGGACAGAGTCAGGGCCTGAAACGGTCCATCCGAGCGCCCGACGCCGCGCGGATCAAAGCGTACCCAGGACCAGCCTTGCGCTTGTGCGCTGCGGGCGAGGAGCTGTGATTTGGAGCCTTCCATGTTGGAGGCGAAGCCGGGCAGAAAGACGCCGACGGGGTCGGTATGGGTTTCATGGATGAGTCCGCAAACGCGATCACCGTTGGGGTGAACCAGAGTAAAAGATCTTTCGGCTGAGGGGGACACAGGCTGCTCCGCGCAAAAAAGGGCGACTTAGTCGCCCTGAAACCACAAAGGAGGAAAGAAACATGCGCTGCAGCCAACTACCGACCGCGGTTGAATATTAGCAAAAGACAGATGTGTCGGCAAGTTACATTCCGACCAGTCGGATAAAATAAGGGCGGAACCGTGAGGCCCGCCCAAAACCACCAAAGGAGGAAGAAACATGCGCTCGCAACCATCTACAGTCGCTTGCAAAGGGTTAGAGAGCAAGGTCCGCAGAAAGTTCCACCCTGCTGGGATTTCTTTCTGAGACCTCGTATCCTCGGCGTGGTGGCGCAGTTCTTGCTGCCGTGAGGAATGGATAACCGGCGGAAAATGTTTGCGTGGGTGATGACAGAGCGGCGAGGAGTGATGCAGGTATGAGAATTGGCGTAGGGAGTAGGACCATTTGGGCCAGGAATGCGTTGATGTGGAGTGCCATTTGCGGTTGCCTGCTGCTGTTCTGGCTGCCGTTAACCCACGCTGCCCAGTTCCTGGCGCCGGGCCAGGCCTTTCGCTTTGAAGCGAGTCTGAGTGGCCCCGACCAGTTGCAACTGCATTGGGATGTGGCGCCAGGGTACCATCTGTACCGCGACCGGATAAAATTCTCCGTGACGCCAGACAGCATTGTCCTCGGCCGCTACACCTTGCCCACAGGGACGATGCTGGACGACCCGGCCTTTGGCAAAGTGCGGGTGCTGGAGGGACAAAATACCCTCACGGTACCTTTCACCGTCCATGGAACTGTCCCTGCCTTCATTGAGTTAAAAGCCATCTATCAGGGTTGTGCCAATGCCGGTGTTTGTTACCCTGAGCAGGTCAAGACGATCAGGCTGGCTTTGCCTCGGCAGGCTGTGGCACCTCCGGCAGTCCCCGTCGTGCAGTCACCGAAAGGGGTGACCACAGCGGCTTCGCTCAACAGCCCGGCGAGTAATGCCGGGGTCCTTGCGGGGGCTTTACAGGATCGTTTCTGGCTGACTTTGGGACTCTTTTTTCTCTCTGGGCTGGGTCTGGCTTTCACGCCCTGTATTTTCCCCATGATCCCTATTCTCTCGACGCTGATTGTCGGGCAGGAGGCGGGCCGCGGTAAGCAACGGTCACGGGCATTGGCGCTTTCCATCGCCTATGTACTAGGGATGTCACTGACTTACACGATTGCCGGAGTGCTCGCGGCGGTGACCGGAGCCTATATGCAGGCGGCCTTCCAGAGCCCTTGGGTGCTGGGGGCTTTTGCATTTGTTTTCGTGTTGCTGGCACTGTCCATGTTTGATTTTTACGAGTTGCAAGTGCCAAGCAGTATCCAGACGCGCCTAGCGGGCATGGGACGGGGTGGGCATTTGTTCGGTACTTTTGTCATGGGCGCCCTGTCGGCGCTGATTGTCGGACCCTGCGTGGCGGCCCCCCTGGCGGGCGGGCTACTCTTTATTTCACAGACGGGGAATGTTTTTCTTGGCGGGTTATCGCTCTTCGCTCTCAGCTTGGGGATGGGCGTGCCCTTGCTGATCATCGGCACTTCCGCCGGCCATTTGTTGCCGCGCGCTGGCGCCTGGATGGATGCCGTCAAAGCGGTTTTTGGCGTGCTGATGCTGGGTGTCGCTATCTGGCTGCTGGCGCGGGTTTTGCCGGGGCCGGTGAGCTTGGCCCTGTGGGCAGCGCTGGCGGTGATCAGCGCCATCTATCTTGGCGCGCTGGATGTGATGGTTGCGGGTGCTTCGGGCTGGCGTCGTTTCTGGAAAGGTGTTGGCGTCCTGTTGCTGGCCTATGGTTTGGTAATGGGCTTGGGGGCGCTGAGTGGGGCCGGTGATCCTTTGCAACCGCTGACACCTTACACGGCAGGAGCGGCGCATCAGGAAACCCGGACGGATGTACCGCACTTTAGCGTGGTAAAAACTCCGGAGGCTTTGCAGAATGCGCTGGCGCAAGCCAAAGGCAAGCCGGTACTGGTGGACTACTGGGCAGGCTGGTGCGTGGAATGTGTGCGTATGGATAAAGTTACTTTCGCCAACCCGCAGGTGGGGGCCGCTTTACAGGGATGGGTATTGATCCGCGTGGATGTGACAAAGGATGACGCCGTCAGCCGCGCCCTCCTGAAACGTTACAATCTGGTAGGCCCCCCGGCCTTCATCGCCGTAGGCGCTGACGGCAAGACAGCCTCGCGGCAGGAAGGGTATTTAGACCCGGAGGCGTTTTTGCGGTGGCTGCCAAAATCTTAGAGCAGTCATGCTGATGCTTTTCAGTGCTCCGCCGCTTTTTTTGCTGGCCCACCCTTAAGCACATAAAGTGTTCCGCAATATGGGCAACGGGCTTCTCCGGTCTCTTCGATCTTGAGGAAGACCCGGGGATGACCGTTCCAGCGACTCATGCTGGACATGGGGCAGTAGAGGGGAAGGTCTTTGGCCTCCACCTCGGTATAACTCTGGTCACAGCACCTGATGGGGTGGGTCATGGGGTCAGCCAACGTGATGCAGCCATTCCGGATGGTCCTCACGGCGTCCGGCTACAGTGTCGAAGTAGCGGCTTTGCAGCATTTCGGTAACCGGACCACGCTGCCCTTCGCCGATGACCCGGCCATCAATCTCGCGGATGGGGGTGACTTCAGCCGCGGTACCGGTGAAGAAGGCCTCGTCGGCAATATAGAACTCGTCGCGGGTCAGCTGCTTCTCGACGATGGGGATGCCGGCATCGCGGGCGAAGCGCAGGATGGTGTCGCGGGTGATGCCCTCCAGGGCGCTGGTCAGTGTCGGCGTGTAAAGAATGCCGTCGCGGATCATAAAGATATTTTCGCCGGAACCTTCTGCGACATAGCCTTCGCGATCCAACAGCAGGGCTTCATCATAGCCGCAGGAAGAAGCCTCGCGCTGGGCCAGCATGGAGTTCATGTAGTTGCCGGTGGCCTTGGCCTTGCATAGGTGCACGTTGACGTGGTGGCGGTTGAAGGAGCTCACCTTGACGCGGATACCCTTTTCCAGTGCTTCCTGGCCCAAATAGCTGCCCCAACTCCAGGCGGCGATGAGTGCATGGACCTTGAGTCCCTTGGCGGACAAGCCCATACCTTCAGCACCGTAGAAGAGCAGGGGGCGGATATAAGCGGATTCCAGCCTATTAGCGCGGATGACTTCTTTGGTGGCGTCGTTGATCTGGCCCTGGGTGAAGGGGACGTCCATCTGCAATATCTTGGCGCTGTTGAAGAGGCGTTTGGTGTGCTCCGGCAGGCGAAAAATGGCGGTGCCATGGGGGGTGGCGTAGGCCCGTTCGCCCTCAAAACAGCCCATGCCATAGTGCAGGCTGTGGGTGAGACCATGCACGGTGGCCTCCCGCCAGGGGACCATCTTGCCGTCAAACCAGATAAAACCGTCGCGTTCCGCCATGGACATCGTCACATCTCCTTAATCGCTATAACTGCCAATGAATTCCTGCCAAATCTCTCGCACCCCATGCGCTGCGGCTTGTAGCGCACCCCAACCGGGGGTCGCTGCAGTGCGGATTTCGTTGTCCTGCAAGTTCAGCCAGCGCCGGTTTTCTTCCTGGCGGTACCGTTGCCAGGCTTGCCCGAGGACGGCGCCCTGTTCCGTGCTCCAGATGTTCGCACGGGTCAGTGCGGCTATCCCGGCGGCGGTCCCGGTATCCTGGCACAGGGTCGGCTGCTGGGAGCAAGTCCCTAGCATAGCAAATTGTACGAGAAACTCGATATCTGTGAGGCCTCCGGGGCTCAGTTTGAGGTGAAAGGCGTTCTGGGCGATAGTTTTGCTCCGATAAATGCGCTGCCGCATGCTGCGGACGTCTTCCGCCAACTGTCCGGGATGGCGTGGCTGGCCGAGGATTTCCGCACGCAGGCTGGTGAAACGGGCGCCGAGCGCCGCATCGCCGGCGATCCAGCGGGCGCGGGTGAGAGCCTGATGTTCCCAGGTCCAGGCGGACTCGCGCTGATAGCGGCTGAAGGCGTCCAGGGTGGTAACCAGGGGGCCGGACTGCCCGCTGGGGCGCAGGCGCATGTCGATCTGGTAGAGCAATCCGGCACGGGTGAGGGTGCTGAGGATGTGAATAAGCCGTTGTCCGAGACGGGCAAACCAGGTGGGCGCGGCGAGGGGGGCAGGGCCATCGCTTTCGGCGTCGAGGGGGGCGTCGTAAAGATAGACCAGGTCGAGATCGGAGGCGAAGCCCATTTCCCGGCCACCCAGTTTGCCGAAGGCGATAACGGTGAAGGGGGCCGCTTGGCCGTTGCTGGAGCGCACGCAGCCGTGGCGGCGCTGCATCTCCGCTTCAGCCCAGGCCAACGCGGTTTGCAGGGTGAGCTGGGCGAGGTCACTGAGTTGGGGGAGCAGCGTCTCGACGGGGGTCTGATCTGTCCAGAAGGCGGCGGCGAGGCGCAGGACTTCGGCGTTTTTGAAGCGCCGCAGGGCATCCATCCGTTCTTCCACATCTTCAGCGAGCTGTAACTGTGCAGCGAGGGCCTGCGGCCAGTGCTCGGGGCTGATGACCGTGTCGCCGAGTACGTCATCCAGCAGGATGGGGA
>JAKAVW010000002.1 GCA_021827445.1 Pseudomonadota bacterium | reverse complement strand
ACGATAATACAGCATTCACAGACCTATCTGTCGACCCATCTGCCTTGGAAATTAGGTTCATTTGCCGTCCGAACGCTGGTTAATCCATTGACGCTCGTCATGTTCACGTTGGTCTCCTTTATGGGAATGATTGTCTCTCGATACTCCGCCACGTATATGGTAGGGGATGCTCATGAGGGACGCTTTCACAGGTGGCTGAGTCTGACGGTTGGCGCATTTCTAGTGCTGATTGTGACAGATAATAGCTGGGGATTCTGGATTTCATTTATCGCCGCCAGCCTGTTTTTACATGAGTTATTGATATTCTATCGCGAACGTCCGCTCGCCGTGATAGCCGCACGCAAAAAATATTTGTTTTCGCGCATCGCCGACGTGAGCCTTTTCACTGCTTTTCTGCTGATGGCACGGACCACCGGAAGGACAGGCTTTTCAGGGATCGCACAGTGGATGCACGCGTGGCACGGCAGTCTTCCTGCAAGCTTGCAGATTGCAACGGGCCTGATTGTGCTCTGTGCAATTTTAAAGAGCGGGACATTCCCGCTGCAGGGTTGGCTTATTCAGGTTATGGAGGCTCCCACACAGGTTTCGGCGCTATTACATGCGGGACTCATTTATACCGGGGCATTCCTGCTCTTGCGTGTCAGTCCCATGATCACCCACGTAAGTTGGGCCTGGACCGTACTCATTCTCGCGGGGCTTTTATCTGCGACAGTGGCATCTCTCATGATGATGACGGAAACTAATATCAAAGAATCACTGGCGTATTCCACTTCTGCGCAATTGGGTTTCATGCTTATGGAATGCGGTTTAGGTTTGTACAGTATAGCCGTACTCCATATTGTCGCCCACTCCGTCTATAAGGCGCATGCGTTCCTGTCTTCCGGAAGCGTGGTAGACAATTTCCGTGGGCCGACGATCCAGAAGCTCAATACTAAACAAACGCTCGGACGCGCGGAATTGGCAATTCTTATATCAGGGCTAGTCACCTTTGGGGTTGCCATGGCATTTGGCATTGATTTGCAAAAGCAGCCCACTTTGCTGACGATCGGCGTCATCGTCGCCATTGCGATGGGCCAGCTCCTGCTGCAAGCCATGAATAGGTCTGGGGTCGGTGCCGGCACCTTGTTTTCGCGAGTGGCGCTGTTAAGCATCATTGTCTGTTCAGCCTATTTTGGGCTGCATGATCTGTCTACCGACTTGCTGGGAACCAGCATTCCCAGTGATACCGTGCAGGCTGATCATATTCCAAGCTGGTTACTGGCGCTTATCGTCGTGGCTTTTCTTTCCTTGTTACACATTCAGCAACTTTTACCCCGTCTGCAGAAGTCGCCTTTTTGGCAGGCCGTATATGTGGACCTATACAATGGACTGTATGTTGATCTGGTTTTTAGCCAGATGGCCTTTCTTCACGCATCGAAGAGAGGGAAAACACTGGATGCGGCAAATCCACAAGTTCAGTTCCCGGAGGAGTAGACATGAAAGCACCAGAGACATCCGCCCCGCATCAGGACATCAAAGCGAACATTGAAGGCGCCTGCCAGAGAATTGCTCCCCTCTGGCCGCTCAAGCACTTTGTTGCGGTAAATCCCTACTTTGGGTTGCGCGATCAACCTTTCTGGCAAGCGGATCAGACGCTTCGCAAGATGACCGGCGAAGGGCTGACAATGCCACGGCCATATTATGAAGAACAGATCGCCAACGGACGGATCACCCAAGAGGATTTGAACGCGGCACTGCAGGAGATGCACAGTATTTGGGATGTGACCCAGCTCAAGCAGGCGATGAAACAACGATCGGCAAGCCGAAATGTGCCATTCCCAGTCTTCGCGGATGCCATATTTGCTGACGATCATCGGGATTGGCCGGGCTTCGTTGTGGAAAGGATTAGCCAATATTGCGCAGCTTACTTTGATGAGGGGCAGGCCGCATGGAGCATGCCGTGGCGCGATGGCCCTCTGTATCAGGGCTGGTTAAAGTTCATGCATTTCGACAAGAGCCCGCGGATGATTGGTTTGCGCGGGATTGGAGAGGCTACAGCTGCACTCCCGGCAGCCCCTGAAACAGCCGTTGCCTGGGCTCTGAAGGAACTCTCCGTCCCGTTCGATCTGATTGATGATTATCTCTTTGCAGCACTCCTGAGTATCGGAGGCTGGGCGGGTTGGGCTAGATATGTGCGTTGGCAGGCCGAGTTGAAGGGGGAGACCAACCATTCCTTGCGCGATCTCCTCGCCGTCCGCGTGTGTTGGGATGCCATTCTTCACAAGACCTGCGCCGATATCGCCGTACAAAAGCAATGGCGCCTGATGCTGCACACCCAACAAAATAGGGCGACAGGAAAACCGTCGGAGCACGTTGATGCCATTTTGCAGACCGCACTGGAGATCGGCTATCAGCGTTCATTGTTTAAATCACTAAAAGCATCGAAGTCAACCAATGCGGCCACTGAGCGACCTGTGGTGCAGGCTGCGTTTTGCATAGACGTACGTTCCGAAATCATCCGACGAGCGCTAGAAACAGTGGCACCAGGCATTCAAACCTTGGGGTTTGCGGGCTTCTTTGGCGTGCTCATGGAGTACGTTCCGTTCGGTGCAAATGCGCCTAAAGGGCATCTCCCTGTCATTTTCAATCCTCCTTATCGGGTGTGCGAGGACCTGAGTCATGCGGGCGAGGATGAAACGCAACGGCAGGTCGCAAAAAGGCAATTGCATCTCCGGGTAGCCACCGCCTGGAAGAGTTTCAAAACATCAGCGGTGTCGACTTTCACCTTTGTAGAAGCCACCGGATTGCTATATGCCCCGAAGCTTTTCGGTGACAGCATGGGTTGGACCCGCACCGTACCCCATCCAGACGAAAGGGGCCTTAATATTGAGATGAAACAGAGACTGCGCCCACAGTTGGTCGCTAGTGGTAACTGTAAATCCAGTGCGAAAAGCACCGGAATTCCAGAGGGTGAGCGGGCGGGGGTCGGTGAATTCATTCTAAAAAACATGGGGCTGACGCAGACATTCGCACGCCTGATCTTGTTGGCGGGCCATGGCAGCACTACGGTCAATAATCCGCAGGGGACTGGACTCGATTGCGGCGCTTGCGCCGGACAGACGGGAGAAGCCAGTGCCAGGATTGCGGTAACCTTGCTAAACGATCCGGCAACCCGTCGAGGTCTTGAAGAGAAAGGGCTCAGAATTCCGGAAGATACCTATTTTATCGCCGGATTGCATGACACCACAACAGATGAAGTGATGCTCTTCGATACGCAGGATTTGCCGGCAACACACGCCAAAGATCTGGCGCAACTCCGCCAATGGTTGGCCGATGCTGGGGCACTTACGCGGATGGAGCGCGCCACCCTGCTGGGTACGGCCTCTCAAGCTCCTGATGTAGTCACGCGCGATATGCAACGACGCACTCGGGACTGGGCCGAGGTCAGACCTGAATGGGCACTAGCTGGCAACGCCGCTTTTATTGCGGCACCCCGCCAGAGGACAAGGGGTGTTGATTTGGAGGGTAGGGCTTTTTTGCATGATTATGACTGGCAAAAAGACGCGGGCTTCTCCACATTGGAATTGATTATGACCGCACCCATGGTGGTGGCAAACTGGATCAATATGCAATACTACGGCTCCATGGTAGACAATTTGCGTTTCGGTAGTGGCAATAAAGTGCTACATAATGTCGTTGGGGGATCTATCGGCGTTCTTGAGGGGAATGGAGGGGACTTGCGTGTCGGGTTTGCCTTGCAGTCTCTGCACGACGGTAATCGTTGGGTCCATGAACCGGTCCGTCTCAACGTGTTGATTGAGGCACCACAGGCGGAGATGGAAAGCGTCATTTCCCGCCACGCTCTCGTCCGAGAACTGGTGGATAATGGTTGGCTTTATCTCTTCCAAATCGATGATGCTGGAAGTGTTTATCGACGCGTATTCGACAAGCAGTGGCAACGGATGACGTGAAAAATCCTGCTGCATTGCGCACCAAGAACTCGCCCGAGATGGCCATTGGAGGAAATATGGAAGCCATGTGTGGGAGATCTGACCAACGTCGGCGGGAGAGACCAGCAACCATGGAGGGTACTTTTTTATGAGTACGCACGAAGACTCTTCTCTGCCCAGACGGGTATTTCAGCAACGTGCGTTGCTTACCGGGTTGCTGTACGACCCGTTGCGACACCTGGCGGATGCATGCAGTCATGTGTGGGGTGACCGTCCGAAAATGGAGGCTGCATTGAACGAGGCCTTCTCCACTGTGCCGCACTGTAAATTTCTATATGCGTTGGACACCGGTGGAGTGCAGATAACGTCCAACATCAGCCGTGAAGGTCTGCTCGGCGAGCACTTTGGCCGGGATCGATCAGACCGGCCGTACACCAGAGAAGCCTTGCTGGCCGCCGAGTATTCTGACAAAAATCGCGAGGCGCAGTATCAGCAATGGCCCTACATCCGAGAAGGCGTCCAAGCTGTCGATTTTCTGTTATGCGAAGCTTACATCAGTCTGCGGGCGCTACGGCCGTCATTAACCGCTGTCCAATTTGTACGTGACAGTGACGGAATGCTTCTCGGTTTCATAGGTGCCGATTTTGCTTTGAGGGACTTGCCTCAGCCAGGCGAAATATACGAAGAGCCCCGGTATTCCCGGCGGTTCGAAGGAGACCCGTTCATTTCAGATACGGTCGTTACGAAGATGCGCTCGGAAAGCAAAATGGATCGGCATCTGGATACCGTGCTTAGTGTGGTGGAAGAATTGATACTCGTACATGGGGTGTATCATGTAATTCTGCATTTCTCCAGCAGCCAGGCCATACTTTGGGTGATGGATGATCCGTATCGGTATCGTCTGCTGACCATGGAAGAACTAATTGATCCGGCTATTTGTTTGGCGTATCCCAAGCGCTCCTATCCAGACGGAACTGTGGTAACCCACCAAGAGATTCGGGCTATATTGAGTAATTTGCGAACGTTGAGACTCATGAAAGGAATGTTTTATCTTCGCTCTGGATCGATCAATATCTTTAACGGTACAGTAGGATTGACATTTTCCTCCGATTGCTCTCACTATATTCCATATGACGAGTTCCTCAAAAGGGATCATTCTTTGTGGAATAATGGCTGACTTTCAAAGTAAGCCCCCGGAGGCTTCGTGGAGCATTTCAGTGTCGGAGTCAGCCAACAAGGCATGCTCGGAACCAGCGGATTCCAGGCAACGGGTAACTCAGCAGTATTATATTTCTGATTCTTAGAATATAGACAATTAGGTTCCCGATGGTGATCAAGGAGAGTCTTAGAGATGCAATCAGTCACAGGGAAGAATGCCGACGGCGCAGTGCGGAAGCCTGCGCAGCAGGCGCTGTGGATAAGCAGACTGTCAGCGAATTGAGCGTTGGTGCCTTATTGCCGCAAAGTATCCGTGAGTGCTGCGAGCTTTTACCGCTAGTGGGGTTACAGCGATGAGAAACACACGAATTTAGGTATTAGTCTGGTGAATTTCTGATGCAAGCTTGACAGTTTGTGCTTGTCTTTTTATATCATCAAATTTTGTGGCAAGATCAGTGATTATTTCATTATTCGATGTGATAGTCACTTTTCCCAAAGAATCCTCCCTGTGTGATATTATCCCTGCTGTTTGTTCTTCTGATATGGCAAAGCTAGCATATGGCAACAGCTTGTCTAAATCGCTTCTAAAAGCGTACGATACGTTGATATTATTTTCTTCCTGTTCTTCCATGATTTCTTTTATTTCAGATAAATCATCTTTGTTGTTTAAAATAAATATACGTTCAATGTGGACACCTCTTTTTGCCTGCCGATAGTTTAGCTTTGCATGTTCAGACATGTCCTTCCCTGATTTCCAATAAAACCTTTTGGTAAGGTTGCTTACAACTTTAAATGACTGTCCTGGCTCTAATGCCGCTAGCAAGATCATCGAAGCTGAATAAATGTCATGAAAAACAAAGTCTCCATTTTTTTCTGCCTGACTTAATACATGATGTATTTTCTCAAAATCCGCAAGAGCTATTCTGGTAGAAATACCCGTGTTATTCTTTTTTAGTTTATTATATAGCTTTATGGTTTCATTGAGTGCAATCTGATCCTTAAGAGAAAGCTCCAATGACGGGAAAGCATTTTTTAATCTTTTTTCTAGATTATCGATGGCTATTATCACTTCTGCAAAAAATGTCGCCAACGCAAAAGCCAAAACAATTACCAGCTTTATCGAAATGTTCAAATGAAAGTATGCGCTCAACCAGAATGTTAGCACGATAAATACCATACCAAATAACCCAATAAATATTCGTAGAAACATAGCCTTTGACATCGCATAACCCCACTGTATTGGATAAATATATTTATTGTCATTTTTTGCTATGGTCAGAACCCGTACACCGCTCTTTTCCGATGCAGCAACACCGAACAGCAGAGAACGATTTCTTCTTCGTACCCATCGGCTGAATGTGATACTATTGTCGCAGATCGCTTTGGACGCAGAGCTAGCCCAGTTCGCGAATACTTATTGGATTTGCCACAAAACCTCATAGCTCGTCCCCTCTCCCCATAGAGATTTATCGGCGCGCACAGAGTGGCGATAACTGAAGTGTAGTATAGGGGAGGCTTCTAGTTAACAAAAGTTAAATATAATTACTATAATATTTAATCAAGATTAAATATTATAGGGGGCTCGTCGGCGAGCATTGCCAAACACTCGCGAGAACACTTGAAGGCCAAGAGGACGATGGTGGAGAGAGACTCATGGGGCACGAGAGTTTTTGCTATAGTATAATTTAAGCACGTTTAAACAGGAGGCGCTCCCGGTGCCCACCACTCAAAACCAGCTTCCGCCCCTGCACTGGGCCAGCCAACAGACCCTCGAATACTGACGACACCCGGATGCCCACCTACCTGGGGATTGATCTCGGCACCTCCGGCGTGCGCGGAGTGCTCATCGACGACGGCCTGCAGATCGTCGCACACGCGGCACTTCCCTACCCTGGTCCCCTCACCGAAGCCACAGTCTGGCTCGAGGGCATCGAGCAGCTCGCCGCCACGCTAATACGGCAGTCCCCTACTGGCTGGCGGGCCTTGACTGCCATCAGCATCGATGGCACCTCTGCGACCCTGTTGCCCTGTGATACCCGAGGTGCTCCCCTCGGCCCTGCTCTGCTCTACTCCGATCAACGCGCCCAGGAAGAAGCGACGTGGCTGGCGCGCGAATGGCCCGCAGGTGACGCCGCGCTGGGTGCCGCCAGCTCGCTCAGCAAGCTCCTCTGGCTACGCCGTCACGATCCGCACTATCCACGCCTGCGTTACCTCCATCATCAGGCTGACTGGGTGGCCGCCCAGCTGACTGGCCTCTTTGGCCAAGCGGATCGCGGCAATCTGCTCAAACTGGGGTTAGATGGGGCGCGGCTCAGTTACCCGCCGGCGCTGTTAGGGCTGCTTAAAATTGCCGACGTGAATCCCGCCCTGTTGCCGCACGCGCTACGCGAGGGAGAAAACTACGGAACCGTGCGGCCGGACTGGGCACGACGTTTACAGATACCGGCGCATACCGTAGTGCGCGCTGGCTGTACCGACAGCGTCGCCGCCGCCATCGCCGCCGGACTTCATAGCCCCGGACAGGCACTCAGCAGTCTCGGCTCGACCCTCGCCATCAAGGTCGTCCATACGCGTCCCTATGCCGGGAAGGGTCTTTACAGCCATTATCTGGGTCGGCATACGCTGGTGGGCGCCGCCTCCAACAGCGGTGGCGCCGCGCTACTCCGCCACTTCAGCCGCCCACAAATGGTGGCACTGAGTGCCGCCCTCAAACCCGCGACGCCCAGCGGCCAACTCCTGTATCCGCTGCCGACCACCGGCGAGCGTTATCCCCTCAACGCCCCCCAATGGCCCGGCAGCAGCATCCCCCCTCTCGCTGCCGAAGTGCGCTTTCAAGCCTTGCTCGAAGGGCTCAGCTATATCGAAGCCTGGTGTTACGCCACGCTTGAGGAACAGCAGATCGCCATCGTCGGTGCCATCCGCAGCACCGGTGGGGGTACAGCCAATTTGCCTTGGATGCAAATGCGCGCCAACATTCTCGACAAGCCCGTGCAAGTCATTGCCCACGGTGATCCCGCCCTCGGCAGCGCGCTCCTCGCCGCCAGCATCGATCTCGGCGAACTGGAAACCCTGCAGACCCGCCAGCCCGCAGCGGAGCAGGTGTTCCTGCCAGAGACCACAGCCGCCTCGCAGTACCGGGAATATTACCATCAGTTCCGCGAGCACTTTGAGGCGCTATCCACGCCCTTTTTCTCAACGGAGATCTAGTACTAGTAGATGATCGTGCAACGCACAGAGCAATACGCACGGCGTGAATATCCAAATCATGATTGAATGGCTAACTCTATGGCATGCAGCCGGAACAAGTTTAGAAAGGGGCCAATGACGATGTTGACAAAAAGCGCCGGCATTGAAATTGACCAACAGTCTCGACACCGCATCCCTTGCGATCGGCGAACAGAACTGCGGAAAAGAGACGGTTACCTTAGACGAGGCGGTGAGAACGATAGCGAATGTCCAGATATTGGACTATGCGACCTCCCTGTATCTGTTCGTATCACCAACGTCGCAGATGAGTGATTCACAACACGGCTTGCGTTCCATCGCTCACATGTTATAACATTATTATAATTTCATTGCGGGGGAGATATTGTATGCGATCCACCATACGGAAGATAGGTAATTCACGTGGCATTCTCATTCCAGCACCATTTCTGGCGGCCTGCGGGATGGATGATGACGTAGATATTGCCGTGGAAGGTAACGCTTTGGTTATAAGGCCCCTGCGCGCGATGCGCGCAGGGTGGTTTGAGGGCTATCGGTCAGATATGGACGTGGAACCTCTAAACCAGATACCTGTAGATGAAGGTGTTGAAGAGTGGGCATGGTAAAGCGTGGTGAGGTGTACTGGGTGAATCTCGATCCCACTGTGGGCACTGAAATCAGAAAGACGCGACCAGCTTTGATTGTGTCTCCAGACGATCTCAATTCAGCATTACCTCGTGTCATCGTGGCCCCGCTGACCAGCGCAGGGCAACCACTGGGTTGCAGGCCGGAATTGGTGTTTACGGGTAAACCAGCCCGCATATTGCTCGACCAGATTCGTGCAGTAGACAAGCACCGCCTGGCTGGAAAAATGGGCGAGATAGCCCTTTCGGAGTGGCACTCCGTATTGCTTGAAATGCTGAGTTAGATAAGCGTTCATTATTCTTATGGGGCCATTTTTTACGCATAAACACTCGCTATCATTTTTCATTTTATAATGATTGCTTTTGGTACAGACCCACCATTATGGGGCGGGCTCGATCTGATTCGATCCTGCTTCCGATCTTTTTTCAGGGTACCTCAAAAACCACTCTACTCCTCCCTGCCGACAGCGCCGTTTTTCTTTCTGCGGTTAGCCCTGGGTTAGCCCGAAAAATAAAGGCACTAGCTTGCTGCGCTAAGTGCCTGATTTATTGGTGCGCTCGGACGGAGTCGAACCGCCGACCTACTGGTTCGTAGCCAGTTGCTCTATCCAGCTGAGCTACGAGCGCGTGGAGGGCGTACTATACCTACAGACGGGGAGTCGGTCAATCCTCTGCCCAAAGCACCTACCAGAGCCCTCAACTCCCGGTAATGCCGCTCCCCGATGTGCCCTTATCCTTCGCCATTTCCGCCTTGAGCTTAGCGAGATCATCATCCACACCACTCGTCGCACGCACTTTGTCGAGCTCTTTTTCAGTCTGGCTGCGACTATCCAGGGGATCATTCAACGCACCGGACTCCATCAGACCATCCAAGGCCGACGCCTTGGATTCCATCTGCTGGGTACGATCCTCGGCGCGGCGCATGGCCTCACCGGCGTCGTTCATACCCTGGCCGATGCCCGTGAGCGACTCTCCAGCTTTAACTTCCGCCTGCGCCGCGGTCATCTCACTTTTGGTGACTTCCTTCTGGGTCCGGAACTGTTCGATATGGTCCTGCAGCTTGCTCTCATAATCCGTCAGCTTCTGCGCCTGTGCCGCCACCGTGTCATGCGCTTCCTTGAGAGAAGCGATCTTCTGCAATTCGGACTGCTTCTGGGCCAGCTCAGCGCGCGCCAGATCTTCCCGGTTGGCACCCAGCGCCGTTCGCGCATCCGCATCCGCTTTGTCGGCGGCCTTCTGCGCCTGCGCCATCTGATTTTCCAGAGACACCCGCTCGGTCACCACATCAGCAAGATGTCTTTTGGTATCCTGCAAATTCGTAATCATTTTCTCATAAGACAGGTCCAGGCTTTCTCCGGGATCCTCCGCGTTATCGAGAAAATGATTCACCTTGCCTTCCAGTATTTCTGCGGCACGTTTAAATATCGACATCAGATCACTCCTTGCGACAGCATCGCGATGCTCATTGCATCAATCGTTAACCGGAATCACCAGTTGTGGTCTCAGACCATCGACCAGTGCGTCGGCGTTTTCCATGGCCTTCACTGCCGTGCCCACCGCAAAAAACTCAATGATATGCGGCTTCCAGTTGTGGCTACCTTCATGCAGTTGCACGCCGGTAATTCCATCCGCCTGGGCCTCCTGGGCCTCATGCTGCATACGCTCCATGGCCAGTTCACGCGCGTCATACATGGCCTGCGTAAATTGCTCCATTTCTGTATTGCGCCCCACATTGCCCATGGATTTCAAAAGACCCTGGTGGGCCACATGATATACACAGGAGCCCATTACCATTTCCATCGGCCGATAACCCGCCTGCAGCAACATCCAGAAATCCTGCCCGCTGAGATCGCTGGTAAAAGGTTTACCCCCTACTCCCTTGAATCCAGAGGCGCCGCTGCGATGCGCGATAGCCGTACCAATCGCCATGAATTCGAGAATCTCCTGATCCCATTCCATGCGTTTGACTTCCAGGCGCACACCGACAATACCATCCGCCTGTAGCAGGATAGCCTCCTGTTCCATGCGACTCATAGCCAGTTCGCGGGCCTGATACATCGCCTGGGACAGTACATCCATCTCCATGTTCTGATTCCAGTTACCATACTGAATACCCATATGGTAAATGCAGGATCCTACCACCAGCCCTAAAGGCTCAAAATTGGCCTTACGAACCATAACAAATTCATTGACGGAGAGATCGGAGGTAAATATGCCTTCGTGGCTGCCCTGCGATCGCAAACCCTTCAGACGTTCGACGGCATGGGGAGCCAGTTGTTCAGCGGTATCGGTCATATGAGATCCTTTCGTGCCGTGGCGGCACTTTTCAATGGATGGTCAAGGAGTGAAATCATCGGAATCAATTCGTGCTGAGGGGCGTTTTTCGGCAAATAACTGATGGCTGTGCCAATACTGATGTGACGGCACAGAAAGCGTTCCGGGTTATCCTGATCGGCGGCAACCCGAAACATCTGAGTGGTGCTGGTATGCGCCAATACCGCGGCCGCCATACGCCGCCCATCTTCACGTAAATCGTACAGAGCGCGACGACGGACATTTTCCTGGAATGTAGACAGATCGGAGATTTCCATATTCCAGTAGCGCGCCGCAAAGGGAGAGGACTGCGCGGCCTGCTCAGCCATGGTACCCATCCACGGGCTGTACCAATCAAAGTTGGCACCGATAGCGATGCCCACAGGCACCACCCCATCTTCCAGCAACCGTACGAACTCCAGTGCCGAGACAGTAGCCACGACCGGCTCCGCAGACGGCGGCAAACCGCGAATGCGGATAGCGGTGCCGGTAACGCCATAATCCATATCTTCGTGCTCACCATGATGCACTTTCATCCGCACATCGACGATCGCATTCGCTCCCAGGGCGAGTGCCTCCAGGCGCATACGTTCCACTGCCGTATGCCAGCCATCATAGTGCCCTTGCGTCCATGAATAACCAAAATGGTACCAGCAGTTACCGGTCACCATACCAATGGGTTGTACACCGTGACTGCGCTGCAACAGCAACTCAGACGCTCGCGCCGTACTGATCCAGGGCAATTGCCCCTGACTGGTCTGAAACATTCGGCTTTGTACAAAAGAAGGGAGGCGGTGTTGGCGCAGCGCCAGCTCCCATTCAGAGTAACGCTGCATTTCTTCGGGGGTTTGTGAGCGGATACCTTTGCTGGCATTCTGACCAATATTTTCTGCGGCACGCTGGGCATCATGTGCGACTTCCTCGATACCCTGTTTGATCTTGTCCCAAATGGACATAAACCCTCCTTCAAATTACCCCATAAGAAAGTCATGCAAGGTATTGCTGGCACCCTGCATTTCACCGGAGAGATCAGCCAGATCAGCGACCAAGCTTTCCAGCCAGACGGCTAACGATAAATCTTCATGTTTGAGCACTACGCCGCGTACGGTTTTCGCGCGCACCGTGCTGATATGGGCGCCTTCTTTTTTGAGGATATAGTCGTTATTATTGGTGTGGATAATGATTGATTCGATGTGACTGCTTTTCGCAAAGAATCCATCCTTTTTGCGTTCCACTTCTACAAAACCCGGCACGTCACCCTCCAGACGTGCCGCCAATCCTTCCACAAAAGCCTTCATGTCTGTTTGTGCCCGCCTGATCCAGGCCGTATTTTGCTCAAAATCCGTACTCATACGGGGCCTCCCTCCCTAGATTGCCACCAATATACCCGATATATGGTACCTCACTCGTGCTTATAAAAAACGCCCTGCTACTAGAAATGAGACTCTTCGTCTCAACTTTAGTTCGCCAGGCCCGATCACGCACGAATTTTTTGAAGTTCCGACCCAGCTTCCGCTCCCTCATACAAACGCTGCAATTGGGCGAACTGACGATAAATCTGACAGGCATTCAGAAGCTCTCTGTGATTCCCCACAGCGATCAGCCTACCCTTATCCAACACCGCAATACGTGACGCATGAATAACCGTCGCCAACCGGTGTGCCGCAACGAGGGTAGTGCGTTGTGCGGTGAGATTGCCCAGCGCCTCCTGAATAATGCGTTCGTTTTCCGCATCCAGAGCACTGGTGGCCTCATCCAGAATCAGCACGCGCGGATTACGCAAAATAGCGCGGGCAATGGCGATACGCTGGCGTTGCCCGCCCGACAAAGTAACGCCTTTCTCCCCCACATGGGTCTGCAGTCGCCCCTCCAGGCGATCAGAAAATTCATCCACCCTCGCCGCACGCACCGCTTCCTGAAGGGCAGCCTCGCTTGCGTCCGGACGGGCCATCATGATGTTTTCCGCAATGCTCATGGAGAAAATCACCGGATGCTGAGGCACCATCGCCAGTTGTTGACGCAACGAGCGGAGCGGTAAGGCATTGACATCCACACCATCCAGAAAAATGCGGCCCTGACTCGGCTGATAATGGCGCAGTAACAAGGAAAAAACCGTACTTTTACCAGCACCCGAGGAACCCACAAAAGCCACCGTTTCTCCTGCGGCAATGTCGAGCGTGATATTTTCAATCGCATTGAAATCGCGGCGTGACGGGTAACTGAAAGATACCTTGTCCAGATACATACTGGCGGGCCTTACCCACTGCGCCGGCAGTCCGCCGTCGACAAGCGTTGGCGCTGAATCCTGCACAGGGGAAACAGGAAAGCTTGCCTCCGGCATCTCATCCAGCAGCGCCAACAGTCGCTCCGTCGCTCCGGCCAGACGTGCCATACTACCCCACAACTCACCGAGGGCGGCCAGCGAAGTCGCTGCCATCAGCGCGTAGAGCAGAAAAGCCGCCAGCACCCCGATCCCCACTTCGTGGTGCAACACGGCCAAACCACCCCAATAGAGCATCACACTGAGCGCCAGAAACACCAGCCCACCAGTCCAAAAGGTGGACCACAATTGCACCATCACCCGGGACCAAACTTGCTCCAGCAAAAACCGGATATCGCGCCGATAATGTTCTTCCGTCTGCGGCTCCATGGTCAATGACTGAATCACCCGTATACCATTAACCGACTCTTCCGTATGCGCGCTCAGATCAGCCAGATAATCCTGTTCTTTACGACTATAGCGACGTTGCAGGCGCCCGGATTTCAGGTTGATGAACACCAGCAAAGGTAAAACGACCATACCGGGTATGATCAGTCGTGGCATGGTGGCGGCCATGAGTGCCAGCGCCCCGATCAGGGTAATACCGCTTTGCAGGCTGCGCCCCAACACCCCCGTCAACCCAAAGCGCAGGATGGTCACATCGCTGCTGAGCCGGGAAATCACCTCTCCAGTGCGAAAAGCCTCATAAAAAACCGCTGGCAAACGTAAGGCATGACTGAACACTGCGGTACGGAGGTCCGCCACCACCCCTTGTCCGATCCAAGTGGCCAGGGCATCACGTAAGGCGCGCATGGCGACGGTGAACAGTCCCAGCCCCAGCAGGGCGATACTGATCCACATCAGCGCGGAGTAACTATGAAACCCTTTATCGAGAATCCAGCGCGCGCCTTGCGGCAGCACCAGCGAACTCGCGGCGCTGAGCAACAGAGCCAGCACATACAGAAGCAGCAAAGCACGATGTGCCTGCAAAAACGGCTTCAGTTTCCACAACACCCAGACATTCTTGTTGACCGGACGTTGCCAGGGATTTTGCGCCACAACTCACCTTCAATGCACCAAGAATGCCACAGCATACCCCATTCACCCGCCTGGCGCTCAGGTTGCTCGCCCAAGTCAGCAGGGGCCTCGCATTCACCGTGCCGCCGACCAGCGGATCACGGTACTGATCGCCACCCACAACTCCTCGCCGTCGCGCAGCACCTGCGCTTCCATTGCCTGCAAACCCAGCAATTGCTTGATGGCACGGAAGTCCTCCCATTCGCCAGATCTTCCAGATAGTTATGTGATGAAAACCGTACTCTTTTAGTCGGGGTGTAATACCAATCCTTCACACCCCACATCCCGTGAAATACCTGCCTTACGCAAAATAGTTGATTTTAGTCGAAGGATGCTTATCATTTGCGCTCTTGCGCGCATTTCCCGCGCCCGATGAGATTGCTCCTGGAGTTGATAATCGTGGATATCCGCCTTTCCCGCCGCGTGAATGCGGTGCGCCCCTCCCCCACGCTTGCGGTCACTGCCCGTGCCCAACAACTGCGCCGCGAAGGGAAGGACATTGTCAGTCTGGGTGCAGGCGAACCGGACTTCGACACCCCGGAGTACATCAAGGAAGCAGCCATCGCCGCCATCCACCGGGGCTTCACCAAATACACCGCTGTCGGCGGCACGCCGGAGCTGAAAGCCGCGATCATCGGCAAATTCGCCCGCGACAATTATCTGTCATACCATCCCGACGAAATTCTCGTTTCCGTCGGCGGCAAGCAAAGCTTCTTCAATCTTTGTCAGGCTCTTCTGGATGCAGGCGACGAAGTTATCATTCCCGCACCCTACTGGGTATCTTATCCGGACATGGTGCTACTGGCAGAAGCGCGTCCCGTCATCATCGGCACCGACGCCAGCCAGCGTTTCAAGATCAACCCGGAGCAACTGGAAGAGGCGATTACCCCCAGTACCCGTCTGTTGGTCATCAACAGCCCATCCAACCCCTCTGGCGTGGTCTACAGCCGCACCGAACTGGAAGCCCTGGGTGAAGTACTTCGCCATCATCCGCATATCCTCATCGCCAGCGATGACATGTATGAGAAAATTCGTTTCTACGATGAAGACTTCGTCAACATCGCCAATGCCTGCCCGGATCTGATCCCGCGCTGCATCATCATGAATGGCGTGTCCAAAGCCTATGCCATGACCGGATGGCGCATCGGCTACTGTGCTGGCCCCAAAGCGCTGATCACCGCGATGAATACGGTACAGTCCCAGAGCACCTCCAATCCCACCTCCATCGCCCAGGTGGCCGCCCAGGCAGCACTGGAAGGTGGCGACAGCGCCATCCACGAAATGGTGCATGCCTTCAAGCGGCGCCACCAATACGTTTACAACCGCCTGAAAGCGCTGCCCGGTGTCGCCGCCATGCCCTCCGATGGTACCTTTTACAGCTTTCCGGGATTTCGCGAAGTCATAGCGGCGAAAGGCCTGCGTGACGATCTTGCCCTGGCTGAAGCCTTGCTGGAGGCCGGAGTGGCAGTAGTACCCGGCTCGGCCTTCGGCACGCCTAGCCATATCCGCCTGTCCTTTGCGACCAGCGATAAGAATCTGGAGATGGCACTGGACCGCATCAGCGCTTTTATAAACGGCTAGATCACCCCAAAAACTGAGATCGCATTGCGTTACCGCGGGATTAACCCCGATCAGGACGCGGGGCTGATCATTATCGCCGCAGCTATCCGGCAGGCGCGCTTCCGGGCTTCCTCCACATCATCGGCGCCAGCAATACCCACCCCGAGGCGTCTGAGCTTGCTGGCCGTCGGCTTGCCAAAAAGCCGCAGATCGCTTTCCGGCACCGCCAGCGCCTCCTCCAGTCCTGAATACACCGGTCCCCAACCCAGATCCCTCCCACGAATTACCGCAGAAGCCGCCGGGCGCCGAAAGCCCGGCTGCACCGGTAAACCCAAAATAGCACGCAAGTGCAGGTCAAACTCGTTCTGCCGCTGACTGACCAAAGTCACCAGCCCCGTATCATGGGGCCGGGGTGAGATCTCACTGAAGATGACCTCTTCGTCGCGCACGAAAAACTCCACCCCATACAGCCCCCGCCCGCCCAAATCATCAGTCACCAATTGCGCCATCTTTTCCGCCTGTTGCAAAGCGGCCTCACTCATGGGCTGTGGCTGCCAGGACTCCACATAATCACCGGCCTCTTGACGATGCCCGATAGGCGCACAAAATGTCGTCCCAAAGGCAGAACGCACCGTCAACAGGGTAATCTCGAAGTCGAAGTCGACAAAGCCTTCGACAATGATCCGCTGGCCACCGACCCGTCCCGCCGTCTGTGCCTCCTGCCATGCCAGCGCCAGTTCCGCCGCGTCGCGTACTACGGACTGCCCCTTACCACTAGAGGACATGACGGGCTTGATCACACAGGGAAAGCCCAGCACCGCCGCTACTTCTTCTAACTCTGCCAGTGTACCGGCGAAGCGATAAGGCGACGTCAGCAAGCCCAATTCTTCCGCAGCAAGGCGGCGGATACCCTCGCGATCCATGGTCAACTGCACCGCGCGTGCCGAAGGCACCACCGTCGCCCAGCCTGCCGCCTCAATTTCCGCCAGCGCGGAGGTCGCAATGGCCTCAATTTCCGGCACCACAAAATGCGGGCGCTCGCGTTTGACAAGTGCCAGAATGGCCTCTGGATCGGTCATATCCAGTACATGGGCACGATGGGCTACCTGCATAGCCGGGGCATCGGCGTAACGATCTACCGCAATAGTCTCTACCCCCAAACGTTGTGCAGCGATGAGGACTTCCTTGCCCAGTTCACCCGCACCGAGCATGAGTAGACGGGTAGCGGAAGCAGAGAGCGGTGTACCAAGTATCATTGGATCTCCCTTGTCAAAACAGAAAATTTTCGCGCAGACCGCCGCAGGTTAGAGATGCCCACCCTTTATGCGCCTATACTGATAGTAGCAGTTTCGGTCAGGCCTGTACGCAGAGGAGTAAATAATGAGTAACAAAAGCATCGGGATGGTCGGTTTAGGTCGAATGGGTGCCAATATGGCGCGGCGTCTGCATCTCAAGGGTTTGGAAGTTACTATTTACAATCGCCATACCGAAAAAGCCACGGATCTGGCTAAAGAAACAGGCATGCACGCTGCCAATAGTCTGGAAGCCCTCGTTCAAGCCTTGCCCAGCCCCCGGATCATCTGGTTCATGCTTCCCGCTGGAGAAGCCACCCAGAGTCATATCGACTCCATTCTTCCCTTATTGAGCAAGGGCGACATACTGATTAACGGCGCGAATGCCTTTTATGAGGACTCCGTCGCCCAATCCAAAAAAGTGGAGGCGGCCGGGGTACATTACATAGACGCCGGTGTTTCGGGCGGTGTCTGGGGCTTGCAAGAAGGTTATGCCTTGATGGTCGGTGGTAGCCAGGAAGCCGTAACTCAGGTAACACCTTTTCTGGAGGCACTGGCACCGGGCGCCGACAGGGGCTGGCTACACTGCGGGCCGGTTGGTAGCGGTCACTTTGTTAAAATGGTCCACAACGGCATCGAATACGGCATGATGCAGGCCCTCGCCGAAGGTTTCGCCATCCTGCAGGGCAAAACCGAATTCGGGCTGGACCTCGCTAGGGTGGCCGAAATGTGGCGCTACGGCAGCGTCGTCCGCTCCTGGCTCCTCGACCTCACCGCCGACACCCTCGCCAAAGATCAGGTGCTCGCCGATATCGCGCCCGTAGTGGCGGACTCCGGCGAAGGCTTGTGGACGGCTCAAGCCGCTCTCGCACTGAAAATTCCCGCACCGGTCATCACCCTCGCCTTGCAAATGCGTTGGGCCTCTCAGGGGCGCGACGACTACGCCGCCAAGCTCCTGGCGATGATGCGTAACCAGTTTGGTGGCCACACCGTGCAAAAGGAGGACTGAATGAGCAACTGTAATTGTCAGTTCGTCATCTTCGGGGCCACCGGTGATCTCGCCAGCAAGAAGTTGCTCCCCGCCCTGTATCACTTACAATGCGCGGGCATGATGCCTGATGAAATGCGTATTATCGCCTTTGGTCGTCGCCCTTGGGATGGTGAGGCTTGGCAAAACTTTCTTCAGGAGCAACTGGAAACCTATGCCAGCAATTATCACGAGGACCACTTTGCCGATTTCTGCAGGCATTTTGAATATGTGCACGGTGAAATCCATGAGCCGGAATCTTACGCCAAACTCCGCAACCTGCTGACCCCGGAGGGGGCCGAAAAGCCGGCAGGCACCATTTTTTATCTCGCCATTCGTCCGGCCGATTTCGTCCCGGTAGTACAGCACCTTTCTGAGGCCGGATTTAATCAGGATGGCGATTACCGCATTGTGATTGAAAAGCCCTTCGGTGATGGGCTGGAAAGTGCCGTACAGCTCAATGAGCAATTGCATCGTCACTTCCACGAAGACCAGATCTACCGTATTGATCATTATCTCGGCAAAGAAATTGTCCAGAACCTGCTGGTCTTCCGTTTCGCCAACCTGGCCATTGAATCGATCTGGAACCGCAATTACATCGACCACGTTCAGATCACCGTGGCCGAAGATATCGGCATTGAAAATCGGGCGGGTTATTATGATCAGGCCGGTGCTCTGCGCGATATGCTGCAAAATCACCTGATGCAGATTCTCACCCTGGTCGCCATGGAACCACCACCTTCTCTGGAGGCAGATAGCCTGCGCGACGAAAAAGTCAAAGTCCTACGCTCAATCCGCCCTATTCCCAAATCGGCCGTTACCGCCTATGCCATGCGCGCGCAGTATGGGCCTGGCGTTGTCCACGACAAACACGTCCCCGGCTATCAGGACGAGGCGGGTGTGGAGCCCAACTCGGTGACAGAAACCTTTGTCGCCACCAAGTTTTACATCGATAACTGGCGCTGGCGCGGGGTGCCCTTTTATTTGCGTACCGGCAAGCGTCTTACCGCCAAAACCTCCAGCGTAGCCATCCGCTTCCGTCATACACCGCAACAACTCTTTCGCGAAACCAGTATCGAACGTATTGAGCCTAACTGGATACTGCTTTCCTTAGTACCGGAAAGTCTGAAAATTGAAATCCAGATCAAGGAACCAGGATTAGAGATGCGTGTTCGACCCGTACAACTCAACGCATCCTACCGCAAAGAAGGGGAGCAGGAACTGGATGCTTATGAAGCCCTGCTGCTGGATGTGATGGAGGGCGACAAAGCCCTGTTCATTCGTTTTGACGAGGTCGAGTGGGCTTGGCGCGTCGTCGACCCTATCATCAAGTCCTGGGGACGGGAGACCGACTATATCCTCACCTACCCCGCCGGCTCCTGGGGACCAGACGAAGCCACCCGGATCATGGACAAAGAAGACCATTACTGGCGTAATCAAACCTGAATCGACTGGCGGAGGCCACATGTGCTCTGCCATCATCTGCTTGTCGCCCGTTGCAAACAGAAAAAACCATATAAAAATCAATAATTCTAATACGCCCCGCTGAAAAGCGTAGCCAGCAGTCTACAGTCTGGCCCGATGTGGCGCCTCATTTTTCTGAATATTTTTTCACTTTCTATAATAATTTCATGATACTAAAGCAATATGGCATGATCCATGCTAATAGCTGAGAGCGAAGATCAAAACCTGATAATAGGAGCTTAACCATGCAAAATCCCATTCTTCCCGAACGCGAAATTCAGCAGCTTTCCGGGGTGATCAAAGCCATGTCTCACCCCTTGCGCTACAAGATTATCTGCCTGCTGGGACGCGGCGAAATGAGCATGCAAAACCTCGTGAAAGCCATCAATACCAGCCACAGCAATGCATCGCAGCATCTTGCCCTGTTGCAGGACAGCGGCTTGGTACTGGTACGACGGGTAGCCAGTCGTGTGTACTTTCGCATCCGCGATCAGCGCACCCTGCGTCTGCTGGCCATGAGCCACCACGTCTTCGCCTGACTTTCAATCCAACAGCGACATACCGCGCCGCAGGAACTCTGCGGCGCTCTCGCCGGTTTCAGCGGTACCCAGAAAGCGACGCCATGCTCCCGCGCCATTTTGCCCAAAGCGCAACCCATGCAAATGGCGACTCAAACGCGGTGCAGGCAACGCCTCTCCCCATTGTTCCGCATATTCTATCAACCCCGACAAGATCACTTCGGGCACTGGCAGGGTCTCCCTGCGCCCCATGGCACGTTCAATTTCCGCCAGCAGTAGGGGATGATGATAGGCAGCACGCCCGATCATAACCCCATCCACTGCGGAAAACTGCGCCGTCACCGCCGTCAAATCGTTAAAGCCTCCATTGATCTCAATGGTCAGATGTGGCAACTCTTTTTTCAACTGATGCACCCAATCCCAGCGCAAGGGCGGCACGTCACGGTTTTCAGCCGGACTGAGACCCTTCAGCCAGGCATTACGCGCATGAACAATGAAGTGTCGGCATCCCGCCATCGCGACGGTTTCGATGAAAGCACGCAGCGTCGCGTAGTCCTCTTCCCGATCCAGACCGAGACGATGTTTCACACTAACAGGCAAGCCACTTTCTCCCATCGCTGCCACCAACTCGGCGACCAGTTCAGGCGTCGTCATCAGACAGGCCCCAAAGCGGCCTTGCTGCACCCGCGGCGAGGGACAGCCCACATTCAAATTGAGGCCGTCATAGCCATAGGCATGCCCCATCGCCGCGGCCGCACGCATCGCCACAGGATCATCCCCCCCTAACTGCAAAATCAGGGGGTGCTCTGCTGCAGAGAATTCGAGAAATCGCCCAGGGTCACGCCCCAGAAGCAGCGCACTGGTGGTGATCATCTCCGTATAAAGCACACAGGAAGGGCATACCAAGCGCAGAAAATGCCGACAATGACGGTCTGTCCAGTCGAGCATGGGGGCCACGGATAGGATTTTATCCATTGCGATATGCCTGTTTAACTCAGCCATGCACTACCCCGACCTGGAAAAGCTGATAGCCCAAAATGGCCATGGCGACAAAAAAAGATAAGCCATACGCCGCATAGAGGGTGACATGCGGGCGATAGGCCCCATGATCTACCTGATGCAGCGTCAGAAAAAAACCTACGGTACCCATGCTGATACTGATCACCCCCAACACGACGAACACCACATCCATACCAGCGAAGGTCATTTGCAACGTAATCTTGGTATGCAGTATCAGGGCAAGATTGCTCAGGAAGAAATTAAACTTCGCAATGACAAACCCAAATATCACAATACTGATGCCCGTGCGTATCCATGCTAAAAAAGTCCTCTCCGCTGACAGATAAATGCGGGGGTCCTGAATCTCGCGGGCCGTCACTGGAGCCCCTTTATTGACATAACGCAAGTCTGAAATGAACAAATAAAAGACAAGAAACAACAGCGCAAGAACAGGCCATGTCAGCAGATAATAAAGGTCCTGAAAAAACGGGACCAGCAAATCAAAGTGCAGGGCACCCAGCAGCAGAGTGAGCTTCTTGGAAAGAATGCCCGTACCAAAAGCCACAAAAAGAAATTTAATAGAGGCCAGATACGACCTCTCCATGCTCAGATAAAGTCTGGGCTCACGAACAGTCGGGAGAGATTTCATCAGCAGCATGGGCGAATACCAAGGATGTTCGCGGGGACAAGATGCTTCGGCATCGTTATACCACGCACCCAGAGAAAGTGGGAATATGATCTCTGGTGCCCCCTGAAACCGTTAGCCGACAGATGACCAGAACAATAAGAAGAATCGCTAGGTCGCCTGTTGGCGACGTAGACACACAGGAACAGGGCGCTCACCGTGCAAAATATTTCAGCGATATTGGAGGCTGGGGCCGGAATCGAACCGGCTTCCACGGCTTTGCAGGCCGCTGCATGACCACTCTGCCACCCAGCCTTAAAAGAAAAGGGAAAGACTGAACGCTTTCCCTCGATTGTGGAGCGGGAAACGAGGCTCGAACTCGCGACCCCAACCTTGGCAAGGTTGTGCTCTACCACTGAGCTATTCCCGCATGGCCGCAAAGACTACCGGGATCACCGGTCCCTGTCAAGACGAACGCCGCCGCTGGCCATCAAGCTGGGCCAAGCGGCACGCAAGTAGCCTACCATACTCCAGAGTGTCATCGCTGCCGCCACGACCAGGAGAACCATGCCCAGATTCCGTCCTGACAGGCTAAACAGAGGTCGTTCGTAGACCAGGAGCAGGATCGAAATCATCTGTGTAGTCGCTTTCGCCTTGCCCAGCCAAGAAACCGCTACCATTTTACGCTCCCCCAGCTCCGCCATCCACTCACGCAGCGCAGACACAGTGATTTCCCGGCCAACAATCACACTGATCAGAATACCCGCCAGAATCTTGGGCATCTCTCCCGAAGACGCGATGAGCACCAGCGCAGTGACCACCATGATCTTATCTGCAACCGGGTCCAGAAAGGTACCAAAGGGGGACACCCCCTGATAGCGCCGAGCCAGATAGCCATCGGCCCAATCCGTAATTGCCGCCACCGCAAAAACGCCGGTGGCACCAAAAGTACGCACATCGCTCCCCCAGTAAAAAAGCGCCACAAAAATAGGCACCAATAAGATGCGCAGAACTGTCAGGAAATTGGGCAGCCGTTTTATCACAATCAGGCACGTCCTACGTGAAAGAAATCATATATCCGCTGCGCAAGCTCCAAATGGATACCTTCTACGCGCTGCAAATCCTCTATACCGGCGTCACGAATCCCCCGTAAACCGCCAAATGCACGTAACAGCGTGGCTCGCCGTCGGGGTCCGATCCCGGCGATGCCATCCAGATCAGACTCCTGCCGTGCCTTACCGCGTCGCGCCCGATGACCAGTAATGGCAAAACGATGGGCTTCGTCGCGTATTTCCTGAATCACCAGCAATACCGGGTCGTCATCGTCAAATTGTCGCGCAGCGGCCATTCCGGGGATATGCAGCATCTCCATCCCCGGACGCCGCGTCGTCCCTTTCGCTACTCCACACAGATGAATACACTCTATCTCCAATGCATCCAAAGCCACCTGCGCCCTGGCCACTTGTCCGGGGCCACCGTCAATAAGGACGATCTCCGGCAAGGCCAAACCTTCTTTTTGCAAGCGTGCATAGCGGCGATGCACAGCCTGCTCTATAGCCGCGTAATCGTCCCCGCCCTGGATATCCCGGATATTGAAGCGGCGATACTCAGTTTTCAGTGCTCCATCTTCACCGAAAACCACGCAAGATGCCACCGCCGCCTCGCCTCGGGTGTGACTGATATCAAAGCACTCCACCCGTTGCGGCGCTTCCGCGAGATCAAAAAGCTCCTGCAACAGCAACATACGCCGCTGTCCAGCGGTGGCGGTCTGCGCCCTTTGGCGCAACGCTCCCACGGCGTTGGTGAACGCCAATGCCATCCAGCGCCTGCGTGGACCGCGCTGCGGCTGGTCAATCATGACCCGGTGCCCGGCTTCGCTGCTCAGAGCCTCCGCGAGTGAGGTCGGCGAACGCGGCAGCACATTGACCAGCAGATTCCCCGGCACCTCTTTATGACTGTAGAACTGCATGAGGAATGCCGCGAGAACGTCCGGTGCCCGTACTTCCTCTGTGTGGCGCGGAAAAATAGAGCGTCCGCCCAATTGCCGTCCATTACGGATGAAGCTGACATATACTACCCACTGCCCATTCTCTGCTGCGGCCGCCAGCACATCAAAATCGCCCCCACCCGCTTGCGCCACATACTGACGCTCCTGAATCTTGGACAACGCCGCGATCTGATCACGGCGCCGCGCTGCCTCCTCGAAATCCAGTTGCTCCGCCGCCGTCTGCATCCTCGCCCCCAGATTCCGGATCGCGTCGTCGTTTTTCCCTTCCAGAAAGCGGATAGCGTCCGTCACATCGCGCGCGTAATCCTCCCCGCTGATATGCCCCACGCAGGGACCACTACAACGGCGAATCTGATACTGCAAACAAGCCCGGCTACGATGGTAAAAGGTATGATCCTCGCAGGTCCGTAAGCGAAAGGCTTTTTGTAAGAGCACCATGCTCTCACGCAGCGCGGTGACAGCAGGATACGGACCAAAATAGTGCCCTTTAACCTTTTGGGCACCCCGATGCAAGCTCATGCGCGGCGTGTCGTGACTGCTTTCGATAAACAAGTAGGGGTAACTCTTGTCATCGCGCAGCAGGATATTATAAGGTGGGAGGTGGCGCTTGATGAGATTGGCTTCCAACACCAGCGCTTCAGTTTCGGTGTGGGTCACTACCACTTCGACCCGCTTTACCTGTGCCAGCATCGCCAATGTTTTCGGACTGTGGCGCTGCTTTTGAAAATAAGAACTGACACGGCGCTTGAGATTGCGGGCCTTGCCCACGTAGAGCAGGCGGCACCCTGGGCCAACCATCTGGTAAATACCAGGCTGGCTGGTTAACGTGCGCAGAAAGTCGCCAAGAACGAAAGATGTTTCCGCCGCCTCAATAGTTCTCTGCGTGTCTTCTATCGGTTCAGCATCCATGAAATTTCAGAATTTTTAACTCCAGAAACGCTCACGCACCATCCAGCCTACGCAGATACTCCCAAGTGAAAATGCCGGTATTATGGCCATCACTGAAATGCAGCTGCACCGCGTAGTTACCCACCGGCACCACATCCACAACACTCACATTTTCCTTACCGGTAATGATCTGTGCCTGATCGGGGGTGTGCCCTTTACACTCCGCACAGGGACATTCCACCCGCAGGTGTTCAAAGGTCAGGCAACTGGTGTGACCATCGGCCCAATCGACCTCCATGATACGACTGATCATGAGGGGACGAATCTCCAGGGGCTGGGTACGGGGCTCAGACATGATTACCTCTCAGGGACCGGGCTGGTCAGAAATAAGCCTCTAGAGTACAATTCACGCCCTCTAAAGGGAATGCCCAGAAGGACTACAGTATGAAGATTTCCGCCTTTGATATCCGCCCCGGCAATATTCTGGAACATGAAAAAGGGCTTTGGCGTGTACTCAAAACCGATTTCGTGAAGCCCGGCAAAGGCGGCGCCTTCGTGCAGGTCGAGATGAAGAATATTGAGACGGGTACCAAATCCAATACACGCTTCCGCTCCGGAGAAAGTATGGAGAAGGCCGTCGTCGAGCCGCGTACCATGCAGTATCTGTATGCAGATGCCACCGGCTATGTCTTTATGGATAACGAGAGCTTTGAGCAGCTCATTCTCAGTGAGGATCTGCTCGAAGGACAAACCGGCTATCTCCTGCCCAATACCGAAATCCAGGTCAACCTGCATAACGAAAGACCCATTGGCGTTGAATTGCCGCCTGTGGTCGTTTTAGAGGTGAGTGAAGCCGACCCCGCCATTAAGGGACAAACCGCTACTGGCTCCTACAAATCCGCACGTATGGAAACCGGCATTACGGTTATGGTCCCGCAGTTTGTGAATGCGGGTGAAAAAATCCGAGTGAATACGGTAGATGGCAGTTACATCGACCGTGCCTGACAGAGCATCAACGGATAGATCGCCAGACCTGCGCACCGCCCGGTACAACTCAGGACACCTGGGTAATGGTATTCACGCGGTTGGGAGTATCTTTGGCCGGGATCACCCAGACAAACACCTCTCCCTTACTGATCATCCCCAAATGACGTCGGGCCAACTCTTCAACAGCATGACTCCCCGTTTGCAGGCTCGTCACCTGCATAGTTAAAAGATCATTGCGATCCTCTAAGCGCTTCAAAACCACCTGCTTGGTTTCCAGTTTATGGTGCAGGTCCACGACATTCCACCAGCTTCCAGAACCAAACCAAAGCAGATATTGCAAGGCGCACAACACGGCTAAAAGCATAAAGTCTACAAGACGCATCTCTGCCTTAGCAGAGACTACGCTACTCTTTACGCGCGCCCAATAGCCCATGCCGAAAAATCCCCAAAAATTTAATGGCTCAGAAAACACCCCATTGAATTCTTTTTAGTCGAGATTGTAAAAAGTTGCAAGTCCAGGATAACGAGCTGCATCACCCAAATCTTCTTCAATACGCAACAAACGGTTGTATTTTGCAACCCGATCCGTGCGCGACAAAGAACCTGTTTTAATCTGACCACAACCTGTAGCTACCGCAACATCGGCCAACGTGGTGTCCTCGGTTTCTCCGGATCGGTGCGAGACGATAGCCGTATAACTATGGGTTTTTGCCATTTCAATGGCCGCCAGGGTCTCGGATAAGGTACCGATCTGGTTGAGTTTAATGAGAATACTATTGGCGACACCACGCTCAATACCTTCGCGCAAAATGGCCGTATTCGTCACGAAAATATCATCGCCCACCAACTGCAAACGATCGCCGAGACGATCGGTCAGCATGATCCAGCCCTCCCAGTCATTCTGATCCATGCCATCTTCAATGCTGATCAACGGATAACGATCGGCCAGTGCCTCCAGGTAGTCTACGAATTGCGCACTATTGAGTTCGCGCTTTTCGCTGGCCAAATGATAGCGCCCATCCCGATAAAACTCACTGGACGCTACGTCCATGCCCAGCCAGATATCTTTGCCCGGCTGATAACCCGCCTTGCTGATGGCGTCCATGAGCAATTCCAGTGCAGCCTCGTTGGAGGGCAGATTCGGAGCGAAACCGCCCTCGTCGCCGACGGTCGTTGCCAGTCCGCGCGATTGCAGTACGGCTTTGAGGCTGTGGAACACCTCCACTCCCATCTGCAAAGCCTCAGAGAAAGACTCCGCACCCGCGGGGATCAGCATAAATTCCTGCATGTCCACGTCATTATCGGCATGGGCACCGCCATTGATGACATTCATCATGGGGACGGGTAACTGCAGCGGACCCAAACCACCAATGTAACGATACAGGGGCTGACCAGCGGCATGGGCGGCAGCATGGGCCGTTGCCAGCGAGACGCTCAGGATCGCGTTGGCGCCGAGTCGTGCCTTATTTTCGGTGCCATCCAGGGCGCAGAGGGCGGCGTCAATATGCTCCTGCTCTTCGGCTTCCATGCCGAGGAGTAAATCCTGGATTTCGCCATTAACATGTTCAACGGCCTTACGCACCCCTTTGCCGCCATAGCGCTGGCCACCATCACGCAACTCCACCGCCTCGCGCTCACCGGTCGAGGCACCACTGGGCACGATAGCACGACCCATAGCACCATTTTCCAGATGGACTTCGGCTTCCACCGTGGGGTTACCACGCGAATCGAGAACTTCACGGGCTTGTATGCGGACGATGGCGTTCATGCTAACTCCTCAGGATGGTTTTCAGGGAAATCTTGGTCTTTCACGAGATGATCGATCTGCTGGAGGACACGCAACAGGCTCTCCATACGTCCCAGCGGCCAAGCGTTAGGGCCATCGGACAATGCCTGCGCCGGATCAGGATGCGTCTCCATAAAGAGCCCTGACACGCCTGCCGCCACGGCCGCACGCGCCAGCACCGGGATAAATTCGCGCTGGCCCCCAGATCGGTCGCCCTGACCACCTGGGAGCTGTACCGAATGGGTCGCATCAAAAACCACCGGGCATCCGGTCTGGCGCATCACCGCGAGGGAACGCATATCCGATACGAGGTTGTTATAGCCGAAGGAGGCCCCGCGCTCACAGACCATAATCTGGTTATTGCCGGTAGCTTTGGCCTTGTTGGCGACGTGCAGCATATCCCAGGGCGCGAGGAACTGGCCTTTCTTGATGTTGACCGGCTTACCGGCAGCAGCGACGGCCTGGATGAAATCGGTCTGCCGGCAGAGGAAGGCCGGCGTCTGCAGCACATCGGCCACCTCCGCCACGGCCGATACATCTTCTTTTTCATGAACATCCGTAATGATCGGCACCCCCGTTTCCCGGCGGACTTTTTCGAGAATGCGTAGTCCTTCGTCCCTACCTGGCCCGCGGAAACTTTGTCCAGCGGATCGGTTCGCTTTGTCGTAGGAACTTTTATAAATAAACGAGATACCGAGACGTATACAAATATCGCGCAGATCTTCTGCCGTGCGCAACGCCAGAGATTCATTCTCGATCGCACAGGGTCCGGCCATCAGAAAGAAAGGGTACTGCAGGCCTGCCTCGAAGCCACAAAGTCTCACGCTGCAGCCTCCCTTTCCCGCTGCGCGATGGCGGCGCGCATAAAGGCGTCAAACAATGGATGCCCCTCACGTGGATTGCTGGTGAACTCCGGGTGAAACTGGCAGCCCAGAAACCAGGGGTGGCCCGGCAACTCCACCACTTCCACCAGCTCAGTATCCGCAGAGAAACCCGTATAACGCAACCCTGCCGTGGCCAATGAATCGCGGTAACGATTGTTGAACTCGAAGCGATGGCGATGGCGCTCGTGAATCCGCTCCTGCCCATAAGCTTGTGCCGCCAGGCTGCCAGGTTCCAGTCGACATTCTTGCTCACCCAGCCGCATAGTGCCGCCCAGATTGCCCCCCTCCTCCCGATAGGCCTTATGACCTTCGGGATCAGACCACTCGGTCATCAACGTAATGACTGGCGCCGGAGTCTGAGGGTCCAGTTCTGTGCTGTTGGCATCCCTCAATCCGGCACAATGCCGGGCAAACTCAACGACCGCTAATTGCATGCCAAGGCAGATGCCGAGATAGGGTACCCTCTGCTCCCGCGCGTAGCGAATGGTGGTGATTTTGCCTTCAGTGCCACGCCCGCCGAAACCACCGGGTACCAGAATAGCATCCGCTTCCGCGAGCATTTCCGTCCCCTGCACCTCAATATCCTCCGCATCCACATACAGAAAACGCACACTCCGCCGCGCCCGCAAGCCAGCATGAAGCAACGCCTCGGCCAATGACTTGTAAGACTCGGTAAGCCCCACATATTTACCCACGAGGGCAATCACCACCTCATCTTCCGGGTGTTCCAGGGCGTTTATGATGCCATTCCATACCGAAAGGTCAGGGGCTGGCACCTGCAGGCCAAGATTCTGCACCACCAGATCATCCAGACCCTGCGCATGGAAAAGCAGTGGAATACGATAGATGCTGTCGGTATCGATAGCGGAAATGACGGCCTTTTCCGGCAGATTAGAGAAGAGCCCGATTTTAGCCCTATGATCGGCTGGTATAGGCCTGTCGGCACGGCAGAGAAGCACATCCGGCTGGATACCGATGGCACGCAGTTCACGCACCGAGTGCTGGGTCGGTTTGGTTTTCATCTCCCCGGCAGACGCCAGATAGGGTACCAGCGTCAGATGCATGAAGAGGGTGTCACCCCGCTCCTCCTCTACCGCCATCTGCCGGATCGCCTCCAGAAAGGGCTGCGATTCAATGTCGCCGACGGTACCGCCGATCTCCACCAGCGCCACATCCGCATCCGCCGCACCCAACCGGATGCGCCGCTTGATCTCATCGGTGACATGGGGGATGACCTGCACCGTACGCCCCAGATAGTCGCCGCGCCGTTCTTTTTCAATGACGGTCTGATAAACCAGACCGGTGGTGAAATTGTTGCGCTTGCCCATCCGCGTCGAGAGGAATCGCTCGTAATGCCCCAAATCCAGATCCGTTTCCGCACCATCGGCCGTGACGAAAACCTCACCGTGCTGGAAGGGGCTCATGGTACCCGGATCGACGTTGATATAGGGGTCCAGCTTGAGCATGGTGACCTTCAGCCCACGCGCCTCCAGCAGTGCACCAAGAGCTGCGCCAGCAGCGCCCTTGCCCAGAGAAGAAACCACCCCACCTGTTACGAAAATGTATTTGCTCATAGGACTCGCAGCGCGCGCGTTTAACCTGCGCATGGTAGCCAATTCGGACGTGCGGCACAACGCAAACCGCCTTTCAGTGGTGACCCGCGCGCAGTTCCTGCTGCCTTGACATTTAGCCCCGAAACAAAAAAAACACGCCAGACTGTCGTTTATGGCTTCAGCCTGACGCGTATTCAGTCTCTGCTGGTGAGGCTGGATATCACCGGCCCCAGAGGACCTATTTCAGCGTCGCCATGTCAATCACAAAGCGATACTTCACATCGCTCTTCAACATTCTTTCGTAGGCGGTATTGATGTAGTCCATGGGGATCATCTCGATATCCGAACCAATCCCATGCTGCGCGCAGAAATCCAGCATCTCCTGCGTTTCCCGAATACCACCAATAAGGGAACCCGCGAGCTGCCGGCGCTTAAAAATCAGGTTGAAGACTTCTGGTGACGGATGGGGCTCTGCCGGCGCACCCACCAGCGTCATCGTACCATCCCGCTTGAGCAGGTTAAGGAAGGCGTCCAGATTATGGGACGCCGCCACGGTATTGAGGATAAAATCGAAGCTGTTGGCATGGCTGGCCATTTGCGCTTCATCTTTGGAAATGCAGACCTCATCTGCCCCCAGCCGTTTACCATCCTCCACTTTGCCGGGGGAGGTGGTGAACAGCACCACATGGGCACCCATGGCGTGCGCCAACTTGACGCCCATATGACCAAGGCCACCCAGACCCACAATGCCGACCTTTTTACCCGGTCCGACACCCCAGTGGCGTAAGGGCGAGTACGTGGTGATACCCGCGCAGAGCAGCGGTGCCACACGCGCCAGATCTTTTTCATCATGCCGGATCTTGAGCACAAAAGATTCCTTGACCACGATGCTCTGGGAATAGCCGCCGTAGGTATTTTCGCCGCCAAATACCGGACCGTTGTAGGTTCCGGTGAATCCGTTATCGCAGTACTGCTCCTCACCCTCGTCACAGGACGGACAGTGTCCGCAACTGTCCACCATACAGCCGACACCGGCGAAATCACCGACTTTAAAATTTTTGACCTCTTTACCGACGGCAACGACGCGACCCACAATTTCGTGACCGGGAACGGCGGGATATAGCGTGTTTTTCCATTCATTGCGGGCGGTGTGCAAGTCGGAATGGCAGACACCGCAAAAGAGTATATCTATCTGGACATCATCGGGACCCGGCTCACGACGCAGGACTTCGTAGGGCGCCAACGGACTGCGGGCAGTCTGCGCAGCATAGGCATTAGCCTTCATCATCATCATGTTCTCCTGTCATTGCATACCGTCCGGTTGGTTTACAGGATAGGCAATGCCCAAGGTGGCGTCAAGGCGCCAACCGCAATTCCCCGAGGGTTGCCCCTTCAGTCCTCTTCCAGAGATACCGGCAAATCGGTTCCCAGAAGGCGGGTTTCCAGTTTTTTGATGTCGTCCCGCAGCGCCGCTGCCTGTTCAAACTCCAGGTTGCGGGCGTGACGGTACATAGCCTCCTCCAGCTCCTTGATTTTTTTAGAAACGGCTTGAGGCTCATTGAGCACACGATAATCCGCGTTTTTTTCCGCAGCGCGCGCGGCCGGTTGGGCATTGCGTCGGTAGACACCCTCAATCATGTCTGACACCGGCTTGATGATGCCGCGCGGGGTGATGCCATGCTCCGCATTAAACTGCAACTGCTTCTCGCGGCGGCGGTCGGTTTCGGCTATGGCCCGGGCCATGGATTTGGTGACGCTGTCCGCGTAGAGAATGGCCCGTCCGTGCAGGTTGCGCGCGGCGCGCCCGATGGTCTGAATCAGCGACCGCTCCGAGCGCAGGAAGCCCTCCTTATCCGCATCCAGAATGGCGACCAATGCCACCTCCGGCATATCCAGGCCTTCCCGCAGCAGGTTAATCCCGATCAGCACGTCGAACACCCCGGCGCGCAGATCGCGGATGATCTCCACCCGCTCCACCGTCTCGATATCAGAGTGCAGGTAACGGCATTTGATACCCAGTTCATGGAGATAATCGGCCAGATCTTCGGCCATCCGCTTGGTCAGCGTCGTCACCAGAATGCGCCAACCGGTACCCACAACAATGTTGATTTCGCTGATCAGATCATCGACCTGCCCTTTCGCCGGGCGGACATCCACAGCCGGATCGACCAGACCAGTGGGCCGTACCACCTGCTCCACCACCTGCCCGGAGTGCTCCAGCTCGTAGGGACCGGGTGTTGCGGAAATAAACACGGTC
>JAKAVW010000199.1 GCA_021827445.1 Pseudomonadota bacterium | reverse complement strand
AAAGATAATGTCAACTGGGAACTTTTCTCTGCTGACGGACTTCCAATGTGGTATTATTAGCCGGATTAAAGAGCCGCCGAAAACGATGAAGTCGCCCAAAGTTCTGGCCCTTGTGGGCTTGATTGCATGGGGGAGTGCCGATGCGGCCACCCCGAATTTATCCCCATTACCGACCCTGCCCCCGCCGCCACCCATGCCGGCACCGCAACTGACGGGCATACAAGGTGCTGTTCTCCTGGACGTCAACAGCGGCCAAGTGCTCATGGCGGAGCATGCCGAAAAACCCCTCAATCCCTCCGGGCTGGTCAAATTGATGACCGCCTACGTCCTGTATCAGGCGGAAAAACAGGGGCTGGTGCAGCCGCAGGCCAATATCCGGGTTTCGGACTCAGCTTGGCATGCGCAGGGTTCACGGATGTTTATCCAGCCCGGTATGCCGGTGACCATGGCTCAACTGGAAAGCGGTCTGCTCATTGAGGGGGGTAATGATGCCGCCATCGCTATCGCCCAGACGGTGGCGGGCAGCGTCAGCGGTTTTGTGGACCTGATGAATCGTGATGCCGGGGCTATGGGCTTGCAACACACCCACTTTACCAACCCCGATGGCTTGCCCCAACCCGGTCAGACGAGTACGGCACTGGATATGGCGCGGCTCTCGGAGTATTTGATCCGGGCGCATCCTGAGGTGTTGCAGTTGGCCGGAAAAACCGCGTACACCTACAACCATATCACCCAGTACAACTACAACCCACTCGCTGGTCGGGCGGACATCAACGGCCTGGGTGTCGGGCTGGCGGCGAAAGACAGCTGGAATCTGGATGCCAGCGCGACCCATGACGGCCGCACCCTGGTGGCGGTCGTCATGGGTGCCTCCTCGCGCAGTGCGGCAGGTAGCGACGCCAGTGCGCTGCTCCATTATGGCTGGGATGGCTGGCAGAATGTTCCCCTGTATACGGCCGGGCAGGTGGTGGCGCAAATCCATCATGGAGACTGGAGCCCGGAAGTCGTGCAGGGGGTGACCACCAGCGCGGTGATCGTGTCTGAGCCCAAACAGCAACAAGGCACCAAACTGAATACGCAGTTTATTCCTGCCGCCAGTCTTAAGGCGCCCATTCGCGCCGGTGCACCCATTGGTATCCTGACTGTTAGCTGGCATGGCCATCTTCTGCAGACCGTGCCGGTGGTTGCCAAAACCGCAGTGCAGCCTGCGGGATGGTTCACCCGTCTGCTCCATGATGGGGAATCATGGCTCTGAGGCCCGTGTTATTGGGCATGTCCGTGCTTTTGCGGATCAGGGGCTGACTTTGATGGCGCGCGGGATGCGTACCCGGCGGCGGCGCTGGGTTTTCTGGATATTTATCATCATGGTGCTGCTCTGCATCAATGTCGCCGTCGGGGTGGGCATCTGGACCTGGCGCATCTGGCGGGAACTGCCACCGGTGGTGCAACTGGAGAACTGGCACCCGCAAGAGCCGCTGCGCATTTATGCCGACAATGGTCGTCTGCTGCAAGTGGCGGGTCCGCAGTTGCGCTATGCGTTGCCGCTCAAACAGGTGCCAAAAACCCTGCAGGATGCCTTTATTGCCGCAGAAAACTCCAAGTTTTACAGTCATAATCCCATCTATTACCCGGTCAGTTTTCCCGGCATTATCCGCGCAGCTTTTGTCGATCTGGTGCATATGGCACCGGTGCAGGGGGCGAGTACTATCACCGAGCAGGTGGCGCGCAACTTTTACCTGACCCCGAAGAAAACCATTACCCGCAAAGTCGCCGAAATTCTCCTCGCCTACAAACTGGGTGCGCGTCTGAACCGCCCGCAAATTCTGGACCTCTACCTGAACAAGATCTACCTGGGCGAGGGGGCTTACGGTGTACAGGCGGCAGCCGAGACGTATTACGGTAAAACAGTGGATCAGCTTACCCTGGGGGAGATGGCGACGCTGGCCGGACTACCCGCCGCGCCTTCGGACTTTAATCCCATCGCCTCACCGCAATCCGCCAGAACTCGGCGGAACTATGTGTTGCGGCGCATGATGCATCTGGGTTATGTCAGCAGGTCGCAGGAGCAGGCCGCGCTTGCTGAGCCGGTCAGCGCCCACTACCATGCGCTGGCCAGCAATATAGCGCCCTACGCGACGGAATGGATCCGCAACTGGTTGCAGAAGCATTTTGGCGCGGACTTTACCTATCGCACTGGCCTGCGGGTTTACACCAGCATTGATCCGGCGGATCAGCGGGCCGCAGATGCCGATATGGCCGTTGGTCTGGAAAACTACAGTATGGGCCTCGATAGTATGGATCCTAAGGCTTGGCACGGCCCCCTTGCCCAATTGCAGGGCAGCGCCCTGCAGGCAGCCTTGCAGGGCCAACGCCCCGGTCAGTTGCCGAATCACAATCCCGCCAACCTGCACTGGGGGGTGGTACTGAAGGCGGGTGTTCGCTCGGCAACCGTGTCTTTCGAGGGGCGCCATCTTGTCCATCTTACCCTGCGTGATGTCGCATGGGCGCGCTCGGAGCTCCGGGGTAATCTACCGACGGCAGTGAATCAGGTGCTGCAGCCCGGCGATTTGATCTGGCTGCGGCGCTATGTGGTGGCGGCTACCGCCGGGACCGGCAACTCGGTCTGGGGTACGAAGGTCTGGCACGATATACCCCATGGCGGCTGGCAGCTCACTCAGGTTCCCCGCGTGCAGGGTGCGCTGGTCTCCCTGGCGAGTCGTTCGGGGGCGATTCTTGCCCTGTCCGGAGGTTTCAGCTATGAATCCAGTCACTTTGATCGCGCGCTCTATGCCTATCGGCAGCCCGGCTCCGGCTTCAAGCCCTTCGTTTATTCGTCGGCTATTGATGCGCCGACCTATCTGGCCAGCGGCAAGACACATTATCTGACGCCGGTATCCCTCGTCGCCGACACGCCGCTGGTGATCCACCTCAGTAACGGCCAGGTGTATGCGCCGACCAACTACAGTCGCACCTTCTCCAACACGCCCTTCCCGGTCTGGGAAGATCTGGCCGACTCCCATAATGTGCCGAGCGTACGCCTGCTGATGCAGGTGGGTATTCCTTACGCCAAACGGTATGTGGAGCGTTTTGGGATTCCGGCCAAGCAGATCCCTGCCTCGCCCTCCATGGTGCTGGGCTCTGGCGACATTACGCCATTGCAGATCGCGCGGGGCTATTCGGTGTTTTCCAGCGGCGGTTTTTTGCCCCATCCCTATCTGATCCGCAAGATTGTGACGGCGCACGGTACGGAGGTGTCGCTGATGGATTGTCCGCTGGGGTACCGGCCACCCCCACAGCATACGGTGATACCGCCAGGGGTGGCCTTCCTGATGACACGGATGATGGAACGGGTCATCCGGGTGGGTACCGGTGTGGCGGCGCAGATTCTGCATCACCATGACCTGGCCGGGAAAACAGGCACGACTAATCATGAGGATAACGCCTGGTTCAATGGATTTAATCCCAATATCACCACCTCGGTCTGGGTGGGGTATGACGATAATCGCACGATGGGGAGTTGGGCCGCCGGGGCTCGCCAGGCTTTGCCTATCTGGATTCGCTACATGCACACGGCGTTAAAGGCTGAGCCTGATGTTGGTTTTTTTCAGCCACCGGATGTGGTGACCGCACGTTATAATCCGGATACCGGAACCTTGGCGCCGGGGCGTGATCCGGGACATAAATATCCCGTCGGTTATTTCCTGGCGGGCTATTTACCGCCCAAATCAAAGCCTGCAGTGAGTACCAGGATACAGAGCTTCATCCATGCGCTGATGCATATTTTTTAGGAGAATGATTATGATCTGGCTGCCACAGGCGGGACGTGTATGAAACAATGGCTGGCCCTTATTATTATCGCCCTCTGCTTTTGGGGCGTCTTTGAAGTAGCCCATGGCTGGCTGCTGCATCATCCGGATCAGCCCGATGCGCGACCGCTGAAGGTGGTTCCGCAAATCAAGAGAGTCGATGGTGCCTGGCTCCCAGAAGAGCCTGCAGGAATTCGTTCAGAGCAAACTCCATGACCTTCCATGAACCATGGTCACTGGTGTCTCTTGCAATGGCACCAAGGGCAAGGTGGTAGGCATTATGTAATTGCACCAGATGGCTATCGTCTCCATACCCAAAACGATGTAATACGCTATGGCCGCGACACTGGTGACCATCCGCCAGGGATGCAATGTCAAGTTGTGTGGAATTGATTAGTAACATATTTTTTATGGCAGTATGCAATTTCAGGGTGCCGGCATAAAGACCGAACAGACTGGCCGGATGTGTGCCTGTATCGATGGCATAACCAGAGAGAAACTGCTGCAGACTGGTCAGCGGCAAGGGCTTGGATATCGCATATCCCTGCAGATAGGGCACACCGGTTGTGAGCATGGCATCAAGAATGTCTGGGGTTTCCACTCCTTCCACTACCAGGTCCAGTTGCAGCTCCGAGGCCAGATCCTGAATGGTGCGGACGAAATGCAGGTCTTGCGGTCTTTCCCCGAGAAACCGGACAAAGCCTTGATCTAGTTTGATCTCGTCAATAGGGAGTTCTTTTAGACGTAAGAGGGAGGCGTAGGCGCTGCCTACGTCATCGAGCGCCAGGCGAATGCCCATTTCTTTGATGCCCTGCAAGGCGGACAGGGCTACGTTGCGCTCCAGAAAATCGCTGCCCTCCAGAATCTCCAGGGTAATCCGTTGAGGGGCCACCCCACTGGCGCCGATTACGCCTTGCAGGCAGGGCACACAGCTCCCGCAGAATGACTCCGGGACGACGTTGAAAGACACCCACAGTGACCACCCCAGATTGTCCAGCTTTTTCAGGTCTTCCAGCGCCTGAGTGAGGACCATACTGCTGAGATTGGTCAGGTCATCGACCGACAACTGAGGCAAAAACTCTGCCGGATACAGGATTCTGCCATCGTCATCCCGCAGCCGTGCCAGCGCTTCCACACCCACCACTTTGCGGCTGCCGCCACTCAGAACCGGTTGATACCAGACCTCCAGGGCGCCAGCATCCAGCAGGTGCTGTGCGGGCGTGTGCAGCACGCTCCGTTCCTCGCCAAAAAGCACCCAGAAGTGTTCCCGGTCAGTCTTGTGGGCTTTGCTCTGGTAGAGGGCCTGATCAGCCAGGCGTAGGAGAGCGTCAGATTCGTCTCCCTCCACAAAAGGATAGATGCACACTCCCATGCTGAGGCCAATGCGCACCGTTTGCCCGTCCTCCAGGGCAATGGGTGCGTGGACCGCCTCCCCGATTTTGTCGAGAATGCTTTCCAGAGGATCCATGCGGTCCAGTTCTTCCGCTAGTATGACAAACTCGTCACCGCCCAGACGGGCGACAAAGTCGGTTCTGCGCAGTACACTCTGCAGGCGTTTGGCCAGAATCTGAAGCACATAATCTCCGGCATCATGTCCGTAAGTATCGTTGACCGGTTTGAAGCCGTCCAGGTCCAGCATGCATACCGCTAAGAGTTTCTCGCTCCGATCCGCCCGTGCCACGGCGCGATCCAGTTCGGCATCCAGGGCGCGGCGGTTGGGTAATGCCGTCAGTGGGTCAGAAAGCGAGTACTTGGCCAACTCTTCCATAAGGTTGTGACGTTCCGTTACATCCACCAGCGTCCAAACGATCCGCTCTGGTTCACGCTCTTTCCTGGGTAGCTTTTGTCCGGATATGTCGACATAGATGAGAGAACCATCGAGTTTTTGGTAGGGCACATCACGTGACATGCCTTGGCTTCGTACCAGAATTTCTCGGGCAGTTTCTCCAACTCTCTGGAAGGATGCATCATCCGGAAAGAAATTGCGCATGGAATGCCCTACCATGGTCTCCATGGCCGTGGCCCCGAAGATTTCCAGCGTCCGCACATTGGCCTGTTCAATGATCCGATCCGGGTAGCGCAGCACAATCACACCGGCGGTCAGATTATTCAGCAGCGCTGCATTAAAAATGAGTGCATCACGTTCCTGATGGAGCAGGTCAAGGCGATC
>JAKAVW010000198.1 GCA_021827445.1 Pseudomonadota bacterium | reverse complement strand
GGTGATTTACTTGTCGCCTCAGGGGCGGCGCTTGCAGCAGCAGGCGGTGCAGGATTTCGCGGTGTTGCCGGGCCTGATTTTACTGGCAGGCCGCTATGAAGGCATTGACGAGCGGGTGCTGGCAGCGGTGGATGCGGAATGGTCCATCGGCGATTATGTGCTGGCAGGTGGTGAGTTGCCGGTGCTGGTGCTGATGGAGGCGGTGGCGCGGCAGTTGCCGGGTCTGCTGGGGCATGCGGATTCAGCGGCGGAGGACAGTTTTGCGGCGTCTGGCTTGCTGGATTGCCCGCATTATACCCGGCCCGAAGTGGTGGCGGGGGAGGGGGTTCCGGAGGTGCTGTTGTCCGGAGATCACGCACGCATCCGCCGCTGGCGTTTGCAGCAGTCATTAGGGCGCACCGCCGAGCGGCGCCCGGATTTGCTGGAGCAACGGGGGCTGCAGGTGGGTGAAAAAGAATTATTGGAAGAGTATCGCCGTCAGGACGGCGAAACGCAGTAATACTAGGCTAAGGAGTTGGGGATGAACATCATTGACGAAATCAATCAGGAACAGATGAAGTCGGCACTGCCGACTTTTGGTGCGGGCGACACGGTGGCCGTTCACGTAAAGGTGAAGGAAGGCGACCGCGAGCGCATCCAGATTTTTGAAGGCATTTGCATTGCCCGCCGTAACCGTGGCCTGCACTCTGCTTTCACGGTTCGCAAAATCTCCAACGGTGAAGGGGTGGAGCGCGTTTTCCCCTCCTATTCGCCGCTGGTGACCAAGGTAGAAGTGAAGCGTCGTGGTGATGTGCGCCGCGCCAAGCTCTACTACCTGCGTGACCTCTCCGGTAAAGCCGCGCGCATCAAAGAAAAGCTGGGCTGATGCAGCCTGACGCGGCACTCGGCCATGGCCGAGTTCGGGTTGGATGAGGGGGTGCTGACGCCGGGTTCGGGGAAGATCCTCGAACGCTGGCGTTCTGCTTCTGTACCTGAGCGGGAAATCCTCTGGGCCGATTCCGCTCAGCGCTTGGCTTTGCGCGCCGCTTGGCAGCAGTGGCTGTTGCCGCACTGGTGGGCCGCCGCCGCAGATGCGCAGGCCCTGCAGATTGTGGCGGATACCTTGGCGCTCCTCGCTGATGCGGAGTCTTTGCCCCCAGCGCTGTTGGCGACGGCCTTACAGGTGCAGGAGGCGTCGTTGGTGCAGCCATCAGGCACCCTGCCTGCCGCGCTGAGGTCGGAGGCCGCCAACCCCATGCCTTTGGACATGGAGGCGGACACCTTCGCCAAGGCCATTGAAGACGGTGATCTGGAGACGCTGGCGCCGCTGCTGTTCAGTATGGCGGAGGACGAGAATGCCCGGCGAATCGTCCTCACCCGCCTGGCCCAGCGTCTGGCCGATGACAACCATGCCCAAGGCCTGCGTACCATTCTTTATGGACAGTGGCATGATGCCGCCGCCGATCTCCCCGCTCAGCCCTTCTCGCTGGGGGCGATGGCGCTTTTGCAGAGTCACTGGCAACTGCCAGCCGGGGTAGCGGTGGTGGTCCCAGAGGGGCGTGCCAGCCGCGACCCGGCCACGAACAAGCCCCTGCTCCATGCCCTGCGGGATCGCGATCTGCCCGCCTTCATGGGGCGTATCCGCGCCCTCGGCGACCAGCCCCTGGACGCCATACGCCAGCTTTTCCTGACCGTTACCCTGATGATCATTGAGGGTGGTGGCGGCAAGGATCCTCTGCCACTGGTCCGTCTCTATGTCTGGCTCGGCAGTTTGCTGGCCTTACCGCACCGCAGTTTGCGGCAGGCACGGAAAGTGTTGTTCAGCGCCGCGGCGACTACTTTTGGCTTTGCCGGATGGCAGCGCCAGGAAGACTGGCCGGACTTCAGTATGCTGGCCGCTTATCGTGAGCGGGCAGCACTGGAGCCGGTGTCCGCGCCATTCAGTTGGCAGAGGGCCTTGTATGCCGCGGCGTCCGGCTCTGGCCCGCAGTGGTGGTTACAGGTGGCCGAGCGTGGTGTGGCGCAAGGTTGTCCAGAAGGTTTCTGGTCTTTGTGGCGCACTGCGCAGCGCGCGGGTTCCTTGACGGGAGGGCCGTTGGCATGGATTCATCCTCTGGTAGTGATGCGCCTGTATCTGGCTTGAGTGCCGCAGCTGCCGCCTTGTCGGCAGAATGTCAGCAGATCGACGCCTTTCTCGATGCGCTGTGGCTGGAAAAAAACCTCGGTGAAAATACTCTGATGGCTTATCGTCAGGATCTGCTGCAGTTGGCGACCGCACTCGCGGAACAGGAGTTGACCCTGACCACAGCCGATGAAGGTGCTCTGGCGCGCATACTGGGACAGAAACTACAGTCCGGAGCGGCTCTGCGCTCTGTGGCGCGCCTACTCTCCAGCGTGCGCCGCTTCTACGGCTATGCGGAGCGGGAGGGTTGGGTAGCCCGTGATCCCAGCCGTAATCTACAAAGTCCCCGTCTCGGTCGTGTGTTGCCTCATGTCCTCAGCGAAACGGAAATAGAGGCCCTGCTTGCGGCTCCCGACTGTACACGTCCCTTGGGATTGCGCGATGCTGCCATGCTGGAGTTGATGTACGCCTGCGGTTTGCGGGTATCGGAGTTGGTGAATCTGGAAATGCGCCAGGTGGACCTCAGCGCCGATCTGGTGGTGGTCTTTGGCAAGGGTCGCAAGGAACGCTTGGTGCCCATGGGGGAAGTGGCTGCCGGACGCATGGCGCAGTATCTGCAAAGTGGTCGTCCGCACATTTTGGGTGAACGCATCAGTGCTGCCATTTTTGTGACTGGACGCGGGGCTGCCATGACGCGGCAGCGTTTCTGGCAAAACATTGAGCATTACGCGCAGTCCGCCGGGATCACTCAACCAGTGTCGCCTCATGGCTTGCGCCACGCCTTCGCTACCCATCTGCTGAATCACGGCGCAGACCTGCGCAGTGTGCAGTTGATGCTTGGCCACGCGCACCTCTCCACCACCGAGCTTTATACTTATGTGGCGCAGGCACGGCTCAAGGAACTACATCAGAAGCATCATCCGCGCGGGTAATGCTTTTATAATTCCCAAAATCTGGGGTTCTGACAGGTGGTGAGAGACTAGCCGTTCTCCGATCACGCACAAAAAACACCCCGCGACCGATGATGCGCCACGGGGTGTTCTTCTGCAAAACCAGACTTATTTTTTAGGTAAGGTCACCACCACATAGATGCTGGCTTTACCCTGCCGCACCAGCAACGGGATGGGTTGGTTCGCGGGCAGACTGGCAACAATGTGCTCCAACTCGGCGGGACTGTTGATGTCCTGTTGATCAATCTGCTGGATGATCATGCCTGGCATGATCCCGGCTTCCGCCGCCGCCCCTTCACTCACCCCGACTACCACGACACCGTGATGCACGTCCAATTGCTTCTCAATCTTGGGGGTCAGAGATTGGACATGGATGCCCATACGGGAGACTTTGCCCATTTTGGCAGGCTTGGATGATTCCTGGCTGCCGGAAGGCCCTTCCATGTTTTTGGGTAGGGCAGTAACCAGGACATCCTTGGTTTCCGCTTCTCCGCGATGGAGGATGCCGACCTTGGCCTGCGTGCCCGGCAGGGTATTACCAACCATAGGCGGCAACTGCCCGACATTGTACACCGGCTTGTTGTCATAGGTGACGATGACGTCACCGGGCTTGATGCCCGCCTTGGCGGCCGGGCTGCCCGGCATGACGGAGGCGACGAGTGCGCCCACCGGTTCCTTGAGATGCAGCGCTTGCGCCATCGGCGGCGTGACATCCTGCACCTCGACGCCCAGATAGCCGAACTGGATCGCCTTGTGGTCCTTGAAGTCCTGCACCACGCGCATCACGGTATTGATGGGGATCGAGAAAGACAGGCCCATGTAGCCGCCGCTGTTGGTATAGATCTGGTCATTGATGCCCACCACCTGGCCTTTCATGTTGAAGAGCGGTCCGCCCGAGTTGCCGGGATTGATGGGCACGTCACTCTGGATGAAGGGGATATATTCGTCATCGGGCAGCGGGCGGTTCATGGCACTGACCACACCTTGGGTCACGGTATTGTAAAAGCCGAAAGGCGCGCCAACGGCGAGCAGCCATTGGCCGACCTTCAGGTTATCCGAGTTGCCGAGGGGTACGGTGGGCAGGCCTTTGGCGTCGATTTTGAGCAGTGCGGTGTCATAACGTACCGAAAGACCGATCAGCTTGGCCGGATAGGCGTGGTGATTGGTGAGGGTGACGACGATATGGTTGGCGCCGCGCACGACATGGCCAGCGGTGACGATATAGCCGTCAGGGCTGATAATGAAGCCGGAGCCAAGCGACTGGATTTTTTCATGTTGCTGTGGACTTGGACCATTTTGTCCAGGGGGCATGAAGTGGTGAAAAAACTGATAGAACGGCGAATTGGGCGGAAAGGGATTGTTTTGCTGGTGGATGACCTTGTTGGTGGTGCTGCTGATATTCACTACCGCAGGGCCGTAACGGTCGATGATCGGGGTAAAATCTGGCAGAGCGACCAACGCCTGTTGAGGCGCCGTGTTCGTCGAGATAGACAAAGCCGGTGCTGTAGGCGCATCGGCTTGTGCCCACTCCGTCGCACCCAGTGCAAAACCAAAACACGCCGCTACCACGGCAGTAACTACTAGTTTACGGCGTTTCAACATGGAATTCGGGCGATCATTCGCCATAGGACTCTCCTTCGGGATTTTGTCTTGCAACGTCAGGGCTTCGGTATGCTCCGGGTTGGACTCTGGAAAAAGGCCGAGAGTTCCAGCCAATCGTCGTAGCATAACACATAAATCGCAATGGGAGGCGATAGTGGACAGCAACGTTCTCAGTGCAAAGCGCGGGACAGGCGGGTCCGGTAAAGCTCCACCAGTGGTCCCTGATTACCCTGCAGAGCGAATATCTTGAGTACGGTTTTGCGGGCCAGACCGTCCTGATAGTTTTTGTGGCGTTCGACCATCTCGATGAGCTGGTCCAGTGCTGCTTCTTCCTGTCCCTGCAAAAGCAGGAGTAAAGATCGCTGGTACATCGCCTGTGCGCGGAGATCGCCCTTTTCGCTGGTGATGGTGGTTTCCAGCTCGGACATGGGTGGTGCGCTGCGGGCCGTTTCGGTGAATTCGAGTAGAGCTTTCAGGCCTTCTACTTCACTTTCCAGTTGAAAAACCGGTGACATGGCATCAAGTTGCGCCTGTGCGTCTGCATGACGGTTTTGCTGGATGGCGAGGCGCGCCAACGCCAGGCGCGCCTGATCATTCCGGGGACTGAGACGGATGGCCTGTTCCAGTAGTTGCTCTGCCTCCACAGGCTTGCCCTGCGCTATAGCACTCAACGCCTGCGCACGCAGTTCATCGCCAGGGAGAGGGAGATTTTTTTCGATAAACTGGCGGATGGTTGACTCAGGTAGTGCTCCGGTAAATTCGTCAACGACTTTACCGTCTTTGAAAGCTTTGACGGCGGGAATGCCGCGTACCTGATACTGACGGGACAAGTCCGCGTTTTCGTCAGAGTTGACCTTGGCGAGCACGAAGGCGCCGTCCATCTCCGCCGCCAGTTTTTCGAGGACCGGACCCAGGGCCCGGCAGGGTGCGCACCAGGGCGCCCAGAAGTCGACCAGTACCAGCACCTTCCGGGATAGCCCTACGACGGCTTCCTGAAAATTACCGAGATTCACTTCGAGAACGTGTCCACTGACTGCCATACGGACTCCTGAGAAAAAGAGGTGAGAAGAAGAGGATAGATCGTACTGCCTTTATTTACCGTTTCAGGTATGGCCAAAACGGGGCGTTTTCAAGGCGCGGCTGGTTTCCGGGGCTGTTACTGCTGTTCAGCTTGAGCCAGGGCGTCCAGCACGGACTGGAGCAGGCTACGCCCTAGGGGTCCCATGCCGCGCTCCAGTTTGAGGCGGTCGTACTGGCCCCGGGAGAGGGGGCCAAGGGCCGCGCCCATGCGCGCCATATCGCCGCCGGCCCGCTGCATCTGATTG
>JAKAVW010000197.1 GCA_021827445.1 Pseudomonadota bacterium | reverse complement strand
CTCGGTTTCACCCCGCCACTCTATATCAAACCCGGCATGCACCGCCGCTTTTTCGACAAACTGCCGTACCGTCCAGGTCTCACCAGTGGCGATCACATAATCATCTGGCTGCTCCTGTTGCAGCATCGCCCACATGGCGCGCACATAGTCTCCGGCAAAACCCCAGTCGCGTTTGCTGTCGAGATTGCCGAGTTCCAGTACGTCCTGCAGGCCTTGGCGAATACGCGCCAGGGCTACGGTAATTTTGCGCGTCACGAACTCGGTGCCGCGCAGGGGGGACTCGTGATTGAAGAGGATGCCGCTGGAAGCGTGCATGCCAAAGCTCTCGCGATAGTTGATGGTAATCCAGTGGCCATAGAGGTTGATGTCGAAGGTCTCGCGGGGGTTCTCGAAGGCGGCCGGCACGAAACTCTGGGCCGCCAGGTGCAGGACGGTGTCAGGTTGGATGGCGGCCACCGCGGCAGTCAGGGCTGCGCGGTCGCGCAGATCCAGCCCGTCGGGCAATGGTATACAGGGCAACGCCGCCCGCACGTGCTGGCCGACGAAGCCGTTGGCACCGGTGAGCAGGAGTTTCATGTGTCCATCATTCCTCTTCAGTGCACCATCGCTTGCCAGCGATCCTTCCGTTTACGTATCGTAGCCATGCCGGTTAAGGAATTCTTCACTCTCTGAGATGATTTATTTATGTACGTCTCAAATTCTGTGTCTGGATTTTAGTCGATGCGGGAGGGTGTCACAAGGCGGCGTCAATGAATATCACATTCCTACTGTAAGGGAAGGAGGGAGCGTATGGCCATCACTGATTGGCCGGCGGACGAGCGTCCGCGGGAAAGACTGTTGCAAAAAGGGGCGGCGACTCTGTCGGATGCGGAGTTGCTGGCGATTTTTCTGCGGGTGGGCGTGGTGGGCAAAAGCGCGGTGGATTTGGCCAGGGACTTGTTGCAAAACTTTGGCAGTCTGCGGGCATTACTCACCGCGTCTCATCATGACTTTTGTGCACATAAAGGGCTCGGAGACGCCAAATATGCGCTCTTGCAGGCGGTGCTGGAAATGAGTAAGCGCCATCTCGCCGAGGAATGGCAGAGAGGAGACAGTCTTGATTCGCCGCAGCGGGTGCGACAGTATCTGTCTGCCATTTTGCGCGACCGCTGTCGTGAGGTTTTTGCGGTGATCTTTTTGGATAATCGTCATCGGGTGCTGCGCTTCGAGGAGATGTTCCTGGGGACCATTGACGGCGCTACCGTGCACATTCGCGAGGTTCTGAAGCGCGCTCTGGAGTTGAATGCCGCGGCGCTCATCGTTGCGCATAATCATCCCTCCGGAGTGGCGGAACCCAGTGTGGCAGATCTTTCTCTGACGCGGCGTCTGGATCAGGCCATGCAACTGGTTGATCTGCGCTTGCTGGATCACTTTATTGTCGGCGACGGCGAACCATTGTCCCTGCGCGAACGGGGGGGCTGGTGAAAAAAAACAGCGCACTCTGGCGGCGTGCTTGCAAGGGCATGGGCTGTGGATTGTTGCCCGTGAAGAAGCCAGTTGTTGGTAGTCTCGTGGTGGGTGTGATCCTTCTGTATTGGATCCAGGCACCGTACATCTGGGAGGTGGTATTTTGCTCCGGTCGCTAATCTGGTGGTAAACCCGGAATATCACCCGCTGGTAGTGCGTGCGAAGGATTATGGCGCGGCGGCGGTGCTGGTGTTGAGCATCGTCGCGGTATTGATTGCCGCACTGTTGTTGTGGCGACGCTTTCATACGGGGTTTTGAACTTTGCGCGGACCACAACGCTGGGAGTTGTTGGCTTTATTGCTGTTCGGCCTGGGGGTGGCAGCACTGCTCTGGCTTTACGCTGGTGATTTTCTGGCGGGTGTGCTCTTGCATCGGATGGCGCTGTTGGATATCCGGTGGGAGGCGGAGATTCTGCAGTCCAGGGACCCTGTCTGGCAGCCGTTCTGGGCCGGGGTGACCCGGCTCGGTGGGTCAGATTTTCTGCCCTGGCTGGTGGCGCTGATGGCGGCTGCCTGCTTCGCTGCATGGCGTTTTTTCGATGGCCTTCTGTTGGTTTCAGGTACGGCAGTATTCGCAGCGCTCGTTCAGTTGGTAAAAATGACTACGGCACATGCCCGGCCTCCGACTGCGACAGAAATGCCGTCGCCTGCGTTTCCGAGCGGGCACGTGAGCCTCAGTGTGGTGGTCTATGGCCTTTTGGCCCTGTACCTCATTGCTACGGTGCGGCATCGCGGCCTGCGTCTGACGATGGTGACATTGCTTGCGGCATTGGTCGCAGCCATCTCCTGGAGTCGCCTGATTCTGGGGGTGCATTGGCCTAGTGATGTGTTCGGGGCGTGGTTGCTGTCCGGATTATGGTTGGGCCTGCTCTGGATGGCTTGGCAAACTTATCGCTATCGGCATCCACGATACGTACTGACCGGTGCGCAACAGATTTGGAGCAGAGTGGCCTTGGGATTACTGAGTATCGCTGGACTGACCGTGATGGGGTACGTATTGTCATTCCAATGAAGCCTGTGCGCATCATATCGGCACCTGCAATTTTACCCAGGCTGCAGATACGGCTTATAATGAAGCGGGGTGGTGGGTAAGGGGTTATGGCTGGAGTTGTTGCTCTTTACGGTGTTAAAAGATTTGCTTCCGGTATGCGGAAGTTCTGGGGGGGAATATGAGCATCAGCGCAGGAGTAACCATCATTGCCATTGTCATGATCATTATTTTATTGATCATTGCAGTGACGGCGGCTGTGCTGGTACGGACCCACCTACGTCTAGAAAGACTATTGGCCAGAGTTGAGCAGGATGTTGGGCCGCTGATGTTTGATATTAAGGTGGCCCTGGCGGACCTCAAACATATTACCCAGACTGGGCGTGCACAGATGGGACGGATGGATTCCACGCTCAAATATTTGAGTCAGGAGATTATGGACACGACGGATACCCTGGTTCAGCCGATTCACGAGTTGGGGTTGTGGTACCGCGCGCTGCGCACAGGATGGCGTTATTTTTCCCGGAAACATTAGCTGGAAACGGCGAGGAGGCGACAATGAAGAATGCTGAAGGCTTTGTTATCGGAGTACTGGTCGGTGCAATCGGTGCCTTGTTGTTGGCCCCGGCCAGTGGCGCAGAGACGCGCCAGGAGCTGCGTCGCGCCATGGATAAGGGACGGGATCGCTTGCGTAATATGGAGTCGCTGGCCGAAGAACGTATCGGCGTACTCATTGATGAAATCCAGGAGAAAACCGCACGCCTGATGGATGCGGGTGGTGACTTGGTTGAGTCCAAACGCCAGGACCTGCTGGAGGCTATTCAGGTGGCCAAGCGGGCGTTGGCAGAGGAGCGGGATATTCTGACCCGGGCCAGCCGGGCGCGCCGTATTGAGGCACAGGAAAGCGATATCTAAGAACGCTTGATATGGCCCTGTGACTTTTTATGGTGTAATCAATCATTTCATGGCGCGGCGCTGGACTGGGACGACTATGATGGGCGGGCCGAATTTTTTAAGGAGATATACATGGCTGATAAATTGTTGATGGTTATGGTGAACACTGATCCATCCAACCCCCAGGAGTTGGGCGCGCCTTTCTTTCAGGCGACGGTGGCTGCCGCGATGGATTTTGAGGTCGAAGTGGTGCTGACCGCCCGCGCTGGCGAGCTGGCCAAGAAGGGTGTTGCGGAGAAAATGTTTGTGATGCCGGGCAGCCCCAAGAGCGTTTATGATTTTATCAAGGATGCCCACGAGGCGGGCGTAAAGTTCTTTGTCTGCACTCCAACCCTTGAATTATGGGAATGCACCAAGGAAGATTTGATTCCCGAAATCCAGGATATTGTCGGTGGCGCTTATGTCATTGAGCAGGCCATGGACGACAACGTGGTTACCTTTACTTACTAATAATGCCATTATGACACCCACCCATTTAGGGCCCGCTGAGCATCTGTTTAGCGCGGAAGAGGTGGAGACGGCCATCCAGCGGATGGCCGTTGCCATTAATAAGGACCTGGAGCATCTGACGCCGCATCGTCCGGTGGTGTTGCTTTGCGTGCTGACGGGTGCCGTTGTGGTAGTCGGTCAACTGATGCCTCACCTGCATTTCCCCTTGGTGCTCGACTGTGTACAAGTCGGTCGCTACGGTGCGGAAACCAGTGGTGGTGCCTTGCAGTGGCGTACGCGCCCCAAAGAACCACTGGCAGGTGCTGTGGTTTTGCTGGTGGACGATATCCTTGATGAGGGTATCACCCTGCAAGCTTTGCAGGAATACTGCATGGCGGAGGGCGCTGCTGCCATTCATACGGCGGTGATGGTGCGGAAAGTCCGTCCTCGCGCGGTTGCTGTGCAGGTGGACTATGTGGGGCTGGAAGTGCCGGACCTCTTTGTGTTCGGTTACGGGTTGGATGCCCGCGGCTTGGGGCGGAATGCACCAGGTATTTTTGTTTTGCCGGAGGACGGCTGATGGGTGTGGTGGGCATTATTGGTGGCAGCGGTCTGACCCGGCTCAAAAATTTGCAGATTCGCAACCGTCGGGTGATCCGCACCCCCTTTGGTGAGACTTCTGGCCCGCTGACTTTTGGCCAGCTCGGTGGACAGGAGGTGGTGTTTATTGCCCGCCATGGTTATGGGCACACTATTCCTCCACACCGGGTCAATTATCGCGCCAATATCTGGGCGCTGCACCATGTCGGTGTGACGCATGTTATCGCGGTGGCGGCGGTGGGTGGAATCACGGCAGCCATGCAGTCAGGCGTCCTCTGTCTGCCTGATCAGATGATTGATTACACCAGTGGGCGTCCCAGCACCTTCTTTGAGGGTGGGGAAAGCATGGTGGTGCATATCGACTTTTCTGAGCCCTATTGTCAGCGGGTACGTGAGCGTCTGCTGCAGGCGGCGGGATCTGCGGATATCGTGGTTATTGACGGCGGCACCTATGCGGCTACCCAGGGACCGCGCCTGGAAACCATCGCCGAAATTCGCCGTATCGAAAGGGACGGTGGAGATGTGGTGGGGATGACCGGGGCTCCGGAAGCGGTGCTGGCACGGGAAATCGGTCTGTGCTACGCGCCCTTGTCGCTGGTGGTCAATCCGGCGGCGGGCAAGTCGGCGGAGCCGATTACCATGGAAGCCATTGATGCCGTTATGCACGAGGGAATGGGGCGGGTGCGAAAAGTGCTGGAAAATGCCGTGCCGTTGCTCGCGGACTGTCGGCAATGCAGTTGTACCACTTCTGTGGGACCGGAAGCCCTCAAGCATTTGCATAACAAAAAGTAACCAATGAATGGTTCGCGTCGATGGCATCCTCTGCTGCCGACACATCGCGGAAGCCATCAGCGCATGGTGACGAATTCCTCGGAACTGGTGGGATGGATGGCAATGGTGTCATCAAAATCCTGTTTGGTCGCGCCCATGCGCAGGGCTACCGCAAAACCCTGAAGCATTTCGTCCACACCGTCACCGATGGCATGCAGGCCAACAATCTTTTCCTCCCGGCCCACCGTGACCAGCTTCATCGCGGTTTTTTCCGGTTCCGCCGAAAAGGCGCGGAGCATCGGGGTGAAGGTCGTCTGGTAGACTTTGACTGCTTCTTCTCCATATTGCTTCTGGGCGGCTGCCTCGCTGAGCCCGATGGTCGCGATGGGGGGATGGCTGAAGATCACGGTGGGTACCAGATGGGTATCGAGATGACGCTCTGTCTGAGCGTCGAAGAGGCGATCGGCGAGACGACGCCCTGCGGCGATGGCGACTGGCGTGAGTGCTGGACCAGCGGTGACATCGCCAACCGCATAGATGCCGGATGCCTGGGTGTTCTGGAGAGCATCCACGGGGATAAAACCCTGCGGGTCAGCGGCAATGTTCGCGAGCTCCAGGCCAAGGTCGGCGCTGTTCGGGCGGCGACCGATAGCCCAGATGATGGCATCCAGCCCACCGAGGCAGTCACCGTCCTGAAAGTGCAGGCACAAGCCATCGGCGCGTTTTTCTACTTCCCGGACC
>JAKAVW010000196.1 GCA_021827445.1 Pseudomonadota bacterium | reverse complement strand
GATCTCTGACCTCCGCGATAAGCCCCTGGGACGCGTTTCGATTCTCGGCAATGGACTGAGTCAATCCATTGAGCGTACCACCCACCTCTTTCATGGCCCCGATGGTTTCTGCGGCTGTACCGGTCAGTGCAGCGGCATGCTCGGCCGCGGTCTCGCTCATGCGGCTGATAACCTGTTCGGCGAGTTTCGCATCGCTGATATCTCGCCAGGACGCATGATAAGCCAGTACATTGCCTTCTTCATTGCGTACCGACGTGATATTCAGGGCAAAGGTCACACCACCAAGGGTGAGTTCCGTATCATGCTCGCTCTCGGTACCCGCTGCCAGTGAACGGAAAATCTTCCGAATCCGTTCTGGATCTTTGTGAAACTGGTGAATGGAATGCCCCATAGCGCTTCGCACATCCGCTCCGCGCAGCAGAGGATTAAGGCGGCCATGATGAAAATTCATGCTATCCAGTGCCGTGCAGTTCATATAAAAGATGTCATTTTCCATCTGTTCATCGGCTTCACACAGCATTTCCAGGCTGGAGAGGGGTTCCAGCAGGGCTTTGGCAGCGGTTAACAATTGTTCGCGATCCATGTTTCTTCTCCTGCAAGGGGTGATAACCTGCAACTCATTAATGATTCACGCAATTATCTATTCATACAAGAAGATCTGCTATGGGATCTCCTGAGCAGAGAAGGAAACGATCCATTGTTTATCCTCGCCCTCAGCGCATGTTTGGCTTAGTTGGACAGCATCCGGCGCTGATTTCGATACAGCCATTGGTAACCAGTAACCACGTGCTCCTGTTCAGCAATGCCTGCCAGCCTGTAGCTTCTCGACGGTCTGAATCAATTCTAGGATGTGGGTGTCGTCGTTCCGGAAATCCCTACAGACGCCTTCCATTGCTGCATCTTGCCGATCAGTGGCGATTCTGCGCATTGCTGTGGAGTCAGGGCGCCACAAGCGCTAGCCCATTCGCTGGTCACCCCAAAAAATTTCGCGGCAGATTGCATCTGCTGAGCCTGAGCACCCGTTGCCTGAGTGCTCAGAGATTGATAACGTGCCGCTCGCTTCTGCGCCCAGGTGGAGACGCCCTGCCAGCACGCCGTCTGCGCAGCAGACGACATCGCCGCACAGCGGGCGCTGTCCTGACGCGCTTTGGTCATATCCGCCTGCCATTCACCAGAAAAGGACGTCTTGGCGCCGTTCAGCGCCTGCGCCACGGGGGGGGATACCGCCGGAACGGTCGACGTGGAGGGAATAGACGGCGTAGCGGCAGGAGGAGCCAATGGTAAGGCAGTGGACGAGTAAGTAATCGGCGGTGGTACCACTGAAGGCGCCACTTGCGGCAGCACCGCAGGTGCTCTGCGTACCAACGGCGATGGGGCAGTGGAAACAGATGACATCGGGGCAGCGGCAAGTGCCGGGTAGTTACTGACAACACCTTGCGGCTGTGGCGCCATGCCGTTAGTCGTAGTTGTTGCACATGCTGTCAACACCAACACACTACCCGCAGCAAGCACAGACCATTGCATCCAACCCATAAAGCACTCCTTCCTCAAGTCATAAATAATGTTCAGGCCTATCATTAGAACATAACCACTCAAGGGTTTATTTCTCCCAACGTCCCTAAAACGCCCGCATGAGATGACCACTACATCGTGCAGCTTAACAAAATAGTGCGTTGACCACTTCCCTCCGGGTCCCTAGAATAGACGATATCTACGTGGGAGGGGACCCCCTCCCTTTTTTTGCATCCTCTTGTTGGCGAGGTGGGGCGTGCAGGCGGTCCTGGCATTAGCAGACGGCAGCATCTATCGCGGTAAAGGCTTTGGTGCCACCGGATTGGCAGTGGGTGAAATTTGTTTCAACACCGCCATGAGTGGTTACCAGGAGATTCTTTCTGATCCTTCTTACCGAGGGCAGATTGTCACGCTCACCTATCCGCATATTGGCAATACGGGCGTCAATCCGGAGGATATGGAAGGTGCCCGGATATTCTGTTCTGCCCTGGTCGTACGCAACCGGCCGCGCACGCCCAGCAGTTGGCGCAGCATCCAAACTCTGCCTGATTTCCTGCAGACGCATCAGACTCCCGGCATTGCCGAGATCGATACCCGCGCCCTGACCCGCAGACTGCGGGATGGCGGCGCGCAGAATGCTGCCGTCCTCGTCGGAGAAGCGGTCAACGATAACGACGCCCTGGCTGCGGCACGTGCCTTTCCCGGCCTCCTCGGTCGTGATCTGGTGCAGGATGTGAGCTGCCGGGAGACATACGCATGGAGTCTCGCCAGCGGCGCTCCCGATCAGGGCTATCACGCACAGCCCGTCACCCGGACGCAGCGCCATGTGGTGGTTTACGACTTTGGCACCAAACAGAACATCCTGCGACTGCTGGCTGATCGTGCCTGCCGGGTTACGGTCGTGCCAGCCCGCACTGCGGCTGCTGAGGTGATTGCCCTGCTCCCGGACGGTGTGCTCTTCTCCAACGGCCCCGGCGATCCTGCGGCCCTCGACTATGCCGGAGAGGCCATGCGTCAGATCATCGCCGCAGGCATTCCCACCTTCGGGCTCTGCCTGGGGCATCAGTTACTGGGGCTGGCCCTGGGTGCCAAAACCATCAAGATGAAGTTCGGACACCACGGAGCCAACCATCCGGTCAAAGACCTGCGCAGTGGCCGGGTACTGATCACCAGCCAGAATCATGGTTTTGCGGTGGATGCGGATACCCTGCCGGATTGCCTGATTGCGACGCACACCTCTCTATTTGACGGTAGTTTGCAGGGTATGACACATCGAGACCTGCCCGTCTTTTCCTTTCAGGGACACCCTGAGGCCGGACCCGGCCCCCATGACGCCAGTGTGATTTTTGACGAATTTGTTCACGCCATGAACCAGCACGGAGGCCGTCACCATGCCTAAATATCAGGATATCAAAAGCGTCCTCCTCATCGGCGCGGGCCCCATCATTATCGGCCAGGCCTGCGAATTCGATTACTCCGGCGTCCAGGCCTGCAAGGCGCTGCGGGAAGAGGGTTGCCGTGTCATTCTGGTCAACTCCAACCCGGCTACCATCATGACCGATGCGCAGACGGCGGACGCCACCTACATCGAACCCGTCGAGTGGCAAACGATCGCACGTATCATCGCCATGGAACGCCCAGACGCCATCCTCCCCACCATGGGTGGTCAGACTGCGCTGAACTGTGCCCTGGACCTGCACCGGGAGGGAATACTGGAGCAGTATGGTGTCAAACTGATCGGTGCATCCGTGGAGGCCATCCGTGAAGCCGAAGATCGCGGCCTGTTCAAGAAGGCTATGGAAGAGATCGGCCTGGAAGTAGCACGCTCCGCCTTCGGTCATGACATGGAAGGCGCACGCCAGATCGCGGAAGACATCGGCTTCCCGGTTATCATCCGGCCCTCCTTCACGTTGGGCGGCACCGGCGGCGGCATTGCCTATAACCGCGAGGAGTTTGAGGACATCGCCGCACGCGGCCTGGAGGCCAGCCCCACCCACGAAATCCTCATCGAAGAATCCATCATCGGCTGGAAAGAGTTCGAGATGGAGGTAGTCCGCGACCGGGCGGATAACTGCATCATTGTCTGTTCTATCGAGAATCTTGATCCCATGGGTATTCACACCGGGGACTCCATCACCGTGGCCCCCGCCCAGACCCTTACCGACCGCGAATACCAGCGCATGCGTGATGCCTCCATTGCGGTGTTGCGCCGCATCGGGGTAGATACTGGTGGTTCCAATGTGCAGTTTGCTGTCAACCCCGAAGATGGGCGGCTGATCGTCATTGAGATGAACCCGCGGGTATCGCGCTCCTCGGCGCTGGCCTCCAAGGCCACCGGGTTTCCCATTGCCAAAATTGCCGCCAAGCTGGCGCTGGGCTACACCCTGGATGAATTGCGCAATGACATCACCCAGGCGACACCGGCGAGCTTCGAGCCGACCATCGATTACGTGGTCACCAAAATTCCCCGCTTCGCCTTCGAGAAATTTCCGGAGGCCGATGCCCATCTGACCACTCAGATGAAGTCGGTTGGTGAGGTGATGGCCATTGGCCGCAGCTTCCAGGAGTCGCTGCAAAAGGCGCTGCGCGGTCTGGAGACGGGCGTGGATGGTCTTGATGAGAAACTCATCGGCAATGATCCGGACACCCTGCAAAAGCTGGAGCAAGAGTTAAGGGTTCCCGGTGCCGATCGCCTCTGGTATCTGGCGGACGCCATACGGCGCGGCTGGGATCAGGACAGCCTGCAGCGTATCACCCACATTGACCCCTGGTTCCTGGAACAGATTTTCGAGATCGTCCAAACGGAGGAGAGTTTGCGCGGTCTCGCTCTGGCGAGTCTCGATAGCACCAGGCTCCGCACGCTCAAAGGCATGGGCTTCTCGGACCGGCGCCTGGCCCGTCTGCTGGGCTGCCGCGAGCAGCTCCTGCGGGAGCATCGCCAGAAACTGGGTATTCGCCCCGTCTACAAGCGGGTGGACACCTGCGCCGCCGAATTCCGCTCACCCACACCCTATCTCTATTCCACCTATGAGAAGGAATGTGAGGCAGAGCCCAGTAACAAGCCCAAGATCATGATCCTGGGAGGTGGCCCCAACCGGATCGGGCAGGGTATCGAGTTTGACTATTGTTGCGTGCATGCGGCCATGGCCCTGCATGAAGACGGCTTTGAGACCATCATGGTCAACTGTAATCCGGAGACCGTGTCTACCGACTATGACACCTCCGACCGTCTGTATTTCGAGCCGCTCACTCTGGAAGATGTCCTCGAAATCGTCGCTGTCGAAAAGCCCCAGGGCGTGATCGTCCAGTTCGGTGGTCAAACGCCGCTGAAGCTCGCCAACGATCTGGAAGCCGCCGGTGTACCCATCGTCGGCACCACTCCGGATTCCATCGATCTGGCGGAAGACCGCGAGCGCTTTCAGCAACTTTTGCAGCGCCTCAACTTGCGACAGCCGGAAAACGCCATTGCGCGGAGTGCCCCGGAAGCCCTGAGCAAGGCGCGCGCACTGGGCTATCCGTTGGTAGTGCGCCCTTCTTATGTACTGGGTGGTCGTGCGATGCGTATTGTCTACGGCGAAGATGACCTCGAACGTTATATGGTAGAGGCAGTGCGCATCTCCAATGACCAGCCCATTCTCCTGGACCGTTTCCTGAATAACGCCCTGGAAGTAGACGTTGATGCCGTCGCCGATAGCGAGCAACAGGTGATTGTGGCAGGGATTATGGAGCACATTGAGCAGGCAGGTGTGCACAGCGGCGACTCCGCCTGTTGCCTGCCGCCCTACTCCCTGTCCCCAGTCATTCAGGACGAAATCCGGCGGCAGACCGTGGAACTGGCCCTGGCGCTCGGTGTGGTGGGCCTGATGAACTGTCAGTTTGCCGTCCAGGAAGAGCGCATCTATGTGCTGGAAGTGAACCCGCGCGCCTCACGGACGGTGCCTTTCGTCTCCAAGGCCACCGGCTGGCCTCTGGCCAAAATTGCCTCCCGCTGCATGACCGGGAAATCACTGGCCGCACAGGGCATTCCGCAGATTCCCAATCCGCCCCATTTCAGCGTTAAGGAAGCCGTCTTCCCCTTCATCAAATTCCCCGGTGTGGATGTCCTGCTGGGGCCGGAAATGAAGTCTACCGGCGAGGTGATGGGCATCGGTGCTAGTTTTGGCGAGGCTTTCCTCAAGGCACAGATCGGCGCCGGTGAACACTTCCCGCGCTCCGGCACCGTTTTTCTCAGCGTCCGTGATGCAGATAAGAAGGGCCTTATCCCAGCGGCACGGACATTGTCCGAACTCGGCTTTAAGCTGATCGCCACCAAGGGCACTGCCGCTTTTCTGCATGGGGAAGGTCTGGAAGTCACCGCAGTCAACAAGGTGACTGAAGGCCGTCCCCACATCGTCGATGCGATCAAAAACGGTAAGGTGCAGATCATCATCAACACCGTAGATGAACGGCAATCGGTGCGCGACTCTTTTAGCATCCGTCGTGCAG
>JAKAVW010000195.1 GCA_021827445.1 Pseudomonadota bacterium | reverse complement strand
ACTCGGTCAGATCAATGTGCGCATGATCCCGGTGATGGGCACGATAGGCGACTGATGCCGGTTCGTTCCTAATCGCGCATGGCGTTGTCGCTCAGTATGCTGGTGATGGCTTCGGAAGTGGTTTCCTGGTCGCTTTGCGGTTTTGCCTCTGGCGTCAACCGCAGGGAGTCGAGTAGCGGTGCCAGGCGTTTTTTGTCGGTTTCCCTGGTGATGGACTTTTCGGCTTCCGCCAACAGCCAAGTCCGGATTTTAGCATTCTCTCTGGCGGCGTGAATCAGCATGCCGCCCAGAATGATTTTCTGGCCGTTTTCCAGTTCTCGAGATTTTTTCCGCAAGCGGGCGAGTTCATCTTCTTTCTGTGCAATTTGCTGTTCGATTGTTGCCATAAATTCATCCTCTAAAGTCCATTCGTCATCCTGAACAGGGTAGCGCAGACCGGAGCATCACGCCATAATATGAAGCACAGACTAGCCCAACTGGCATTTGAAGTGCGCACTTACGACTTCTGCGAAGTCAAGCGCGCCCGGCGGGGCAGAAGCAAAAGCCGAAAGACGAGGAGCCGCGAATGGCCATCTATCACGCCAGCACCAAACCGATAGCGCGCAGTGCGGGACGGTCCGCCGTCGCCGCGGCGGCCTATCGGGCGGGTGTGGAGCTGGTGGATGCGCGCACCGGGCTGGTCCACGACTACACCCGCAAGGGCGGTGTCGAGCATACGGAGATCCTCACGCCGGACGGACTGGGTGCGGAGCGCAATGCCTTGTGGGATGCCGCCGAGTTGGCCGAGAAGCGCAAGGACGCCCGGACGGCCAGAGAGTGGATCGTCGCCCTGCCCGCTGAACTCACTGCGGATCAGCGGAAGGATCTGGCCCGCGACTTTGGCCAATGCCTGGTAGCGCGTTATGGGGTGGCCGTCGATTTTGCGATACACGCACCTGACCGAGAGGGCGACCACCGGAACCACCATGCTCATATTCTCACTACCACCCGGCAGGTCAGTCGTGGCATCGACGGCGGATTGGTTATGGGTGCCAAGGCCCATATCGAGCTGTCCGACAAGGCCCGCCGGGCCGCGCTTCTCGGTCCATTTCGTCCGGACGATGCGCCGATCCTCTGTGCGGCGGACGAAGTGAAGGCCGTCCGTGCCCTTTGGGAGCGCACCGCCAATGCCGCGCTAGAGCGGGCTGGACTAAATGCGCGGATCGATGCCCGCAGTTTTGAGGCGCAGGGCACCGACCGGGAGGCCACCCAGCATCTGGGGCCGGTCGCCTCCGAGATGGAGCGGCGCGGCAAGGCGTCCGACCGGGGAGATGGTAACCGGCAAGTCAGCGACAACAATAGGGAGCGGGCGCGACTGTCGGCGGAGATCATCGACCTGCACGCCGAGCGGGAAAGGCGCGAGCGCCGGGAGGTTGCGCGGCGGGAGTTCGAGCAGAGTCACCGGGAACCTGCACCGGATCATCTGTCCGTCACGCGGGCCGTGGCGGCTCTGGTAGCGACCCAGGCACAACGGGCGCGGCAGGCCGCGCAAGACCGCTGGACAGAACGGCGGCAGCAGCGGGCAACCCGGCGCGAGCGGGAGGCGCGGCGGGAACGCCTGGTGGCCCTGGCGGATGCTTTGGCGAAGGACAAGGCGTGCGGTCTGAGCATCCGGCAGGCGAGTCTGGATGCGGGATACCGGCTGCAGCGGCAGGGAGATAAAGAGGTCCTTGTCTATCCTCCCAACGACCTGCAGGCAGAGCGGAAGGAGGTTTCTCATGCCCGGCAGGCATGGGACCAGCGCAAGCAAGGTCTGGCGCGGGACCGTGCTACCGAGCAGGAAACCCGGCCTGGTATCCGGCATCCCGACAAGCCCCGCTGGCAGGTGGAGCGGGAGCGCATCCTCACCCAGGCCTATAACGCGGACGTGGCCGAGAAGATGGGCCGCTGGTATCGGGTGGAACGGCGGGCGGATGCGCTTGTGTTGAGCAATAAAGAGGCCACCGTGACCGACTACGGCGACCGCGTCACGTCCAGGGACGGCAATGGGCGGGAGATCGAGGCCATGGTGGATCTGGCCCGAGCCAAGGGCTGGGAGCGGGTCAGTCTGACGGGCACGGCGGAGTTCCAGGAGCGGGCAGCGCGGGCCTTTGTCGAGGCGGGCTTTGGGTTGGTGGACACCCAACTGGAGCGGACGGCGCGGGATGCCATAGAGGCGGATCGGCGAAAAACGGCCAGAGAGCAGGCCATGCGGGAGCGGGAAGCGGCGTTAGTCGAGCAGCAGGAGCGGGAGACCCGGCCCGGCATCCGCCATGCTGACCGGAGCCAGTGGGCGGCGGACCGCTCCCTGGTGCTGTCTCTCCAGTACGATAATCAGCATACGGAGCGGGCTGAGCAGCGTGGCTTTTATTGCCGATGGATGGAGGACGAGCAGGGGCTGCTGTATGAGCGCAGAAAAGACGGCGCGACTTTTATCGATCAAGGCCCCGTCATCGTGGCGCCCCACGGCGCCGGACACCCAGAGAGGGACGCGATCGCGCTGGTTCTGTACGCACAAGGGGCTAAAAAGTGGGACTCCATCGAGATCACCGGCGACGAGACCTTCCGGCTGCGGGCGGCCATAGCGGCGGTAGAAGAGGGGCTGACGGTTACCGATTCTGAGCTTACGAAACGGGCGGAAGCTGTCATTGAACGGCGGGAGAGACTGGTGGTTCTGTCGGATGCTTTGGCGAAGGACTCTGCGTGCGGTCTTTCTATTCGGCAGGCGTATCTGGATGCGGGATACCAGCGGCAACAGCAGGGGGACAAATGGGTCTTTGTCTATCCTCATGACGACCTGCTGGCGGAGCGGAAGGCGGTTTTTACTGCCCGGCAGGCATGGGACCAGCGCAAGCAGGAACAGAAGGAGAAGGTGCCGAGAGCGCAGATAAGCGCTTATGGAGCGGAGTATGGCCGCAGGGATGACTGGAAAGGGTCATTTACGGGAGCCGTGATTGCGGTGGATGAAGGCCATGTTTACGTCGGAGCGAAGGGTGGCGGTGGTGCGCCGCACTTTGTAGCGATACCGAAGGAACGGTTTAAAACCCAACCATCGGTAGGGCTGTATGCGACGTTCACCCAGGGGGATGGGCAGCGTCCGGCGGGCTGGAGCAAAGTGCTGGGGAAGATGAATGGGCAGGGGCGACTGGTGAGAGATCAGGGGAAAGGCCAGGGTATTGGCGATTAGCGAGGCCCGCCCCGCTGCCCAGGAGACCCCCTATAGCGTTTCCAAATCGTGACCGGCCACGGGTCTCAAAATCCGTGCTGGTAGCCCATGCCAAAACGAGAGGGATTCATGAGAACGCGGAAGCCAGCAAAGGCAATGGCTAGGTTCTCACAATGCGGAGCGTCTCAAAAACGGCGGTTTGTGAGAGCGTCATGAGGCACGAATCTCTATCTGGTCGTATTCCCCGCGGCAAGCTGCGGGGAATTTTATTGAGTCCACTGCTTACCACTGTTAGATCTAGGTTATGTTTAGTCTTCAAACAGCTTGAATAAACCATATGCAATCGCCGCCACGACAGCAACAGGCGCTGCTGCGGTCATAATTGCACCAGCAGCCATACCACCACCAACAGTCGAACCAATAGCAGCCATGCCAGAAGAAATAGCCGCTGCGCCAGCTGTACCAGATGCACCAGCGACGGAAGCTAAGGCTGCACCAGTTGTGCCTGCTGTTGCGGACATAATGGTTGCAGCTGAACCACCAACGACAGCCGACGCTGTGCTAGCTGCTGTACCTGCCGTTGCAATAGCACCAACGGACCCAGCCACAGTGGATGCTTTTACGTTGTCAGGCATAACGTTTCTCCATTTTAGTTTAAGATAGGCCATGGGCCTTGTGAATATTATAGCTGTTGGCTTGATGGATGGGATAGACCTTCCTCATGCGCCCCCTACCCAGCGGAAAGCCTTGCCGCTGCTGGATCTCGGGTTCCTTATCGTGCGATTTATCTGAATTCTGAGGCGACCACTAGTCGATGCAAGCGATGGCAAGAGTGTCAAACGGGCTTTGCAGAACACTTTGAGTTAAGGCTAACATTCCACAGCGCATCACGATAGCTGGCTAATGATGCTCTGATCTTTCAACCAGCAAGGAGAATCCAAATGAGCAAGGGTGGCAATGGCGGTGGCAATGGCGGTGGTGGTCGCAGTGGCGGATCGCAAGGCGGTGGCGGGAAAGGTGGTGGTTCCTCTAGCGGTGGGCGCGGTCAAGGCAACGGTGGCGGCTGGCCAAGCGGTACCGGCAATGCGTCTGGTGGCGGTCGCAGCAATGCGCCATCTGGTGGTGGCAAAAAATAAGGCAACCTGGCACCGGTGCTTGGACAAACTCGTGTGCACATGTGAAAACAAGGATTTTTGTGATGACAACTCTAGCAACGAGACAAAGAGAAATATCTGATAGGGAAGGAGTAGATGTTATTTTCAAAGACAAGAATGGGCAAGTGGCAGATCCAAAAACAAATGGGCTTCCTAAGTACCCTTATGATAAGGCAATTAAAGGATCAAAAACAGTAAACGATCTTAAGAATGATAGACTGAGACCGAATTATACAGGCTATGATTTTGATGTTCTTAAAGGTGACGGAACGGTGGCTGCTCCTCAAACTACAATGGAAACCGTTAGAGAGAGTTATCAAGAACAATAAATTATTTTAAGTAGTGGTCCCCGCAGAATTCGGAATTTAAAGCACGTTAGTGCACCAGGGGGTGGATTCCGTGTGAATCCGACCGAAACCGTGCCGTTTCGGATAGATTCACACAGAATACGGTTCTTGACGCTTAGCGTACTTTAAAATCCGAATCCTGAAGGGACCCCGAGCACGCCGGTTTGGATTGCAAGCCGCTACAGTTAAGGCTCTGGACCAGAGATTCCAAAAACAGGCGGGAGAAACCGGCTTCATCGATGATGATGCGCTTCTGGCCTATGCCGAAAAGATGTGCAGAGTGGCAGGCTCAATGAGTGAACGGCAGCATCACCTACCGCTTCAACAACGCGGTAAGCTGCTGCACATTGAGACCACCACCGGCCAAGCTCGCGCGCATTGGCTCAAAGGCTGCAAGCATGCGGCGATAACGTGCTTCGGTCGGATGATGTGAGTTCATATCACGCCCCTTGAAGCGGCTGAAACGCTCCATCTCATCGACCAAGAAGCTGGCAATACTCATTTTGTTGATTTCATGATTGCCGTCAAATCCAAGGAATTTCACGTTGGTGGCTTCGGCCATAATGGCGGCTTTCTGCTCATGGTTGAGCCGTTCGTAGGCTTCCTCAACGAAAGACCACATATCGAGAATATCGACAACATAGGACACATCTTGCGGGTCGTCCACATGATCGTGAAAAACCCCCTGCATATCCCACTTGGGAGCCCAGTAGTGCCCTCCGTAGATGACCTTGGCCAGGAAATTCGGGTTTGAGTCATGGTTCTCGATATTGAGCGCCTTGAACAAGTCGCCCATCATCAAGATGAGCATCTTTTCGCCGTCGCTGAAGCGCACAGCGCGGCTTGACCCCGCTGATAGCCCAAGGTTAACTAGCCTGCGTACAGCTTCAGCCCGTGTTGGTTGGTTGGTTTGCTCGCTGGCCCATTTATCAACCCTAGATAGTTGCTCTTCATCTATTCGGAGTTCGAACCGCTCAGATTTTGTTGCCATTCCGTATACCTCTCGTAAGTTACGTACATACGTACGTTTATATACATATTATGTACGTAATGCAAGCTCCGATTTATGGGAATGAACCGGTCCTTTTGGAGCTGCGCGCTAGGCAAAAGCTAGATTTCCTGCTGTGGATTTTGCCTGGCGCGGTTTTAGTGTACAATATGCACATATTGTACACTTTATGGGGGTAAGGCTATGAACCACACGAGCATATCCGACTTTCGCAGCAGGATTGGCGATTATCTCGGCAATCTCAGCAGTGCGCCCGTTGTCTTGGAGCGCCACGGCAAGCCTGCAGCGGTGGTTTTATCCTATGACGAGTATCAGCACCTCCAGGAC